>NZ_JAHLQZ010000399.1:0-979 GCF_018919505.1 Citrobacter sp. S55_ASV_140 | reverse complement strand
CTTATATCCGTTACGAAAACACGGAAGTCTCCTCATGAAAATAAAACAAACAATTGAGAAATTCCCAGGCGGGATGATGGTAATCCCGTTATTGATCGGAGCATTATTAAAGACATTTTGTCCTGGTGCTTTAGAAATAGGGAGCTTTTCGACGGCGGTAGCTCATGGCGCTCTCGCTATCCTGGGCGTATTTTTTGTCTGTATGGGCGCTGAAATCCGCCTACAGGCCGCGCCGGTCGCCCTGAAAAAAGGGTTCGCCATTATGCTGTCCAAGTTGGTTGTCGGGACAGCAATTGGCTTACTGGTCGCAAAGTTTTGCGGCGCCAACGGCTTCTTTGGTTTGTCTGCACTCGCCATTATCGCGGCTATGACCAATGCGAATATGGGCCTCTATGCTGCACTGACCAAACAGTTTGGCAATGAAACCGATGCGGGCGCTATCGCTGTGCTTTCCGTACTTGAAGGCCCCTTTCTGACGATGGTGGCGATGGGTGCCGCTGGGCTGGTGTCGATCCCAATAATGGAACTGTTCGCCGTTGTTTTACCAATACTTATTGGTATGCTGCTCGGAAATCTGGATGAGGATATGCGTTCGTTCCTGAAAAGCGGCGGCGCGATGCTGATCCCCTTCTTCTCTTTTGGTCTGGGTACCGGAATTGATTTCAGCACCCTGCTGATGGCCGGATTCGCAGGGGTTATTCTGGGTCTCATGACCGCATTCATTGGCGCGCTGATTAATGTTGCCGTCTCCCGTTTTGTCGGAGGTTCAGGCATCGCCGGAGCGGCAGTCTCCACGACGGCCGGTAACGCCGTTGCGACCCCCGCAGCCATCGCCGCGGTTGACCCCAGCGTGTCAGCATTAATCGCCGTAGCGACGCCGCAGATTGCCGCCTCTACGATCGTCACCTCCTTAGTCGTACCGTTTATAACCGCCTGCGTTGCTCGCCGCGAACAAAGGAGAATCGCCCAACGCCAGCAG
>NZ_JAHLQZ010000398.1:0-986 GCF_018919505.1 Citrobacter sp. S55_ASV_140 | reverse complement strand
AACATATTCAGCGTCGCCTCTGTTTCAGGCGGCGGCACGTACTGTCCATTCCAGGAAAAACCGCAATTTGTCAGAATACGATGCTTTTCTTTACTTTTAGGCAGGCGAATACTGGAGGCAATAGTTGTCCCCAGGCGACCATAATCCATCTGGTAGCTGGTGATCCCGTCGAAGGATGCAGGGAGATTATCACTCAGTTGCAATATCGGCGGGCAGGACTGGGAGCTACCAAACCAGGCTGCTTGCGTCAGTGCTCGCGTTCTCTCAGAGTCCTGGACAATAAACAGATCGGGAATTGCCCCGCGAAAAAAGTCAAAAGCGACGGTGTTAGCTTCACTGGCATGTGCAGGTAAAATCGTAAGCTTCGTATGCGGACTTAATTCCCGGCAGGTTTCCTGTATCGCCTGAGTAAAGCTCGCGCTATGGGAAAATTCCAGACGTTCGCAAAAAACACCAATATGGCCCGGCTGCTGCGCCAGCGCCCTCCTCGCTATTTCTTCGCCTGCAGTGACATAGTCAAGGCTAAAATAACAAACTGCGCCGACAGGCTGGCGATATGCAAACAAAATATTTTCCGGGGAAAGCCTGAGCAAGTCGTAATAGGGCTGACTGTCATTCAGGCAACTGACCGAGACAACAGCCTGATAAGACTTTGCCGCCAGCGTTTGCAGAATCTCCAGCTCAAGATTAGGCAGATCGTTGGTCAGGTAAAGGTCGATCGGTTCGCTTAATGAAGGCTGCCAAACCTGATGCAATCCCCGATAGAGTTGAAAGTACTGTTCGGCATTGATGTCGGGCAGAATCAATGCCACTCCCTGACTTTTGCTGGCTCTCAACGATTGCGCCTGCGCATTCAACTGATAGCCAACTTCTCGGGCTGCACGTTGAACCGCTTCAATCTTCTCGACGCTTACATTCCCTCTGCCATTGAGCACATTCGAGACAGTCCCATGCGACACACCGGCAATTCTTGCTATGTCTTTGAT
>NZ_JAHLQZ010000397.1:0-1007 GCF_018919505.1 Citrobacter sp. S55_ASV_140 | reverse complement strand
GATTTCACCGAGAACACCTTCGTTGGTCGGCACGTCGCGCCAGCCGACAATCGACAGGGTCTCCTGCTGTAATTCTTCTTCGACTATGCGACGAGAGGCTGCCGCCAGTTCAGCGTCTTTATTTAAAAAGATCATGCCGACGGCGTAGTTTTTGGCTAAACGCCAGCCGTGCTCTTGCGCCACGATGCGGAAAAAGCGATCCGGTTTTTGTAACAGCAGACCGCAACCATCGCCGGTTTTTCCATCGGCAAGAATTGCGCCACGGTGCTGCATGCGGGCCAGTGCGTGTATGGCGGTACGCACTACCTTGTGGCTAGGTTCGCCTTCTATGTGGGCGATCAGGCCGAAACCACAGTTATCCCTCTCAAGAGATTTATCGTACAACATATGAGTGAACCTCCCCAGGCTCTGCGGGATTCCCATCTGAACCGTTGCGCACGGGCACACCAAGAGCATGGCGACGGGGTTTGCGTGCATACGCTTACCTCGCATTCGCCCTCTTTATCCTTTTCGCACAGGTCAAACAAGTTTGAGGACTTGCTTCAGAGGGAATCTCAATTACTGCATAAATATGATGAGCAGGCTGCTCATCCAGAAAGCTTCCAGCGGAGTTCCACGTTATCGGGAATCCACACACAGGTCAAATGGCAATCTTATTTATGCAAAAATGTGCTATAGGGCAATTAACTTTATGAAATTGCTGAAATAAAAGGGTTTTTTACATAGGTTTAACGTAGGGGGAACGGTCAGGGAAGTGTGATCTGTCTCACTGTCAGAACGGCTGTATAACCCTCGTCCTGCCTTTGTTTATCAAGATGTTTGGCATTTTATGCTGGTTTTTAAAGTTTTGGCGTCTTAAAGATACTGTTTTTATGCAAAGAGTATAAGAAGATAAAAAAAAGAGTCGAATATAAGGAAAAGTAATTACATTTTTAGTGAATGAAATTTCGATTATTTTGATTTGTTATGCAATAAATAAAGGCTCGCCAGGGCGATTGATCCAGGTC
>NZ_JAHLQZ010000396.1:0-1037 GCF_018919505.1 Citrobacter sp. S55_ASV_140 | reverse complement strand
TGCATTCAAAAAACCAGCATTTGTTAGAATAGCCGCATATTCTACCCGTTATCCTCCGACACGCCAAACCACTGATGATACCAACGAGGTAAAATCTGATCCCGCATGCTGCGTATTTGCCAGGTTTTCGGGTAAAAGTCCAGCGTAATCTGCCCCTGATGTGGCGTATCCAGCCATTGATAATCTTGTTGCCGATAGCGCCGCTTCACCTTCCAGGAAGGCAGTCGCCATGCATTATAACGGGATGCCGAGGCTAATGCCGCCTGTCCGCCAACTCGCTGAATCAGCGCCAGTGATGATGATGTATTGCTGCCATGGTGTGGAACCTGCATAACAGTAGCCTGCAGATGCGACCAGTAGTGACTTAGCATTTTTTGTTCAGCGGGAGACTCAATATCCCCGGTCAGAAGAATACTCTGATGTCCGTCATCGACTTTAACCACGCAGGATTGGTTATTACCTTGCGCTGTATTTCCGCGCACCGGCCAATGCGCACTGAACGTTAATCCTTGCCATTGCCAGCGTTCCCCGCGAAAACACGGGAGATGACCTTTCCAGCCTAGTGGGCTTCTTATCCATAAGAATGGCCATGCTTGTTGCAGCGAGCGCAACCCTCCCCGATGATCCATATGCTCGTGACTTAAAATAACCCCTTCAGGCTCGAGGTTGTGCCAGCGTAACCAGGGAATGATCAGTTGCTGTGCGCTATCGCCCTCGGGCCATGCCAGACCCGTATCATAAAGAATCGCTTTCCCATTGCGGGCGATCACCATCGCCAGTCCCTGCCCGACGTCCAGCATATGCACTTGCCATGCGTCCGTGCGTGGCGCTCGCCAGAGCGGTTCACTCAGCAAAAATAGCGCCGTGAAACAAAGCATCGGTAGAGTACGCCAGGCATTCAGTCGCCATGCAATGAGCATCAGCCCAGGTACCAATGCAAGCCATTGCCAGCGGGCATCTATATTAATCCAGCCTTGAGGCAGAGCATTAAGTCCCCCAAATAACAGCGCCAGAGACCGATCGGCTAAATACCACAA
>NZ_JAHLQZ010000395.1:0-1061 GCF_018919505.1 Citrobacter sp. S55_ASV_140 | reverse complement strand
CCATTAAATAGTGCGCCAATTGCCGCACCCAGCATCATGCTGCTCACCACCCACTCCTGCAGGCGGCTGGTCAGGACAAAATGATCGGTGATGAAAGGCAACGCGCCCGCTATCACGCCAATATCCAGGCCGAATAACAATCCTGCGACAGCCGCAGAGATAGAGACAAACATATTCATACGTCGCGTATCGCGCACAGGGCGCGGCGCTAAAGCAGCATCATTATTTATTGAGACCATTTTTTCCTGCCAGATACAGAGTAAACCATGTCCCTGAAAGTAAGGGATCCCTTACATGGAGCGTCAGGCGGGAAACGGCAAAAACATGGATGAAATAGCTACACCACCTCGTTATGTGATGGATATTCCAATTTTAAAATTTATCAGCAACCACTCAATTAAATTTAATTTATTGATATTAAAGAGGATTAAACATTACAAATTCATATATATATAATTATGTATGGATTAATTTATAGACAGAATATGGATTAAAATAACTTAAAACCAAAAAAAAACCCTGCCAGATGACAGGGTTTGTTGTTCAGAGAATGTATTAACGTGCCAGCCAGCCGCCGTCTACCGCAACGGTATAGCCGTTAATATAGTCAGACGCGCTGGACGCCAGGAACACGACAGGCCCCATCAGGTCGCTCGGCAGTCCCCAACGTCCTGCCGGAATACGATCGAGGATTTCTGCGCTACGCTGCTCATCAGCACGCAGTTGCTGAGTGTTGTTGGTCGCCATATAACCCGGCGCAATCGCGTTGACGTTGATGTTATGTTTTGCCCACTCGTTCGCCATCAGACGGGTGACGCCCATTACGCCGCTTTTAGACGCGGTGTAAGACGGAACGCGGATACCGCCCTGGAAAGAGAGCATAGAGGCGATATTGATAATTTTGCCGCCGTTACCCTGAGCGATAAAGTGCTTCGCCGCGGCCTGAGACATAAAGAATACGCTCTTAATGTTCAGGTTCATCACGTCATCCCAGTCTTTTTCGCTGAAGTCGATCGCATCGTCACGACGGATAAGGCCCGCATTGTTGACCAGAATATCGA
>NZ_JAHLQZ010000394.1:0-1064 GCF_018919505.1 Citrobacter sp. S55_ASV_140 | reverse complement strand
GGTCAAAAAAGGTGATGTGCTGAAGGCGGTAGTGGTGCGCACCAAGAAGGGTGTTCGTCGCCCGGACGGTTCTGTCATTCGCTTCGATGGTAATGCATGCGTTATTTTAAACAATAACAGCGAGCAACCTATCGGTACGCGTATTTTTGGGCCGGTAACTCGTGAACTTCGTAACGAGAAGTTCATGAAAATTATCTCTCTGGCACCAGAAGTACTCTAAGGAGCGAATCATGGCAGCGAAGATCCGTCGTGATGACGAAGTTATCGTGTTAACCGGTAAAGATAAAGGTAAACGCGGTAAAGTTAAGAATGTCTTGTCTTCCGGCAAGCTCATTGTTGAAGGTATCAACCTGGTTAAGAAACACCAGAAGCCGGTTCCGGCTCTGAACCAACCAGGCGGCATCGTTGAAAAAGAAGCTGCTATTCAGGTTTCTAACGTTGCAATCTTCAACGCGGCAACCGGCAAGGCTGACCGTGTAGGCTTTAGATTCGAAGACGGCAAAAAAGTCCGTTTCTTCAAATCTAACAGCGAAACTATCAAGTAATTTGGAGTAGTACGATGGCGAAACTGCATGATTACTACAAAGACGAAGTAGTCGCTAAACTCATGACTGAGTTTAACTACAATTCTGTCATGCAAGTCCCTCGGGTCGAGAAGATCACCCTGAACATGGGTGTTGGTGAAGCGATCGCTGACAAGAAACTGCTGGATAACGCAGCAGCTGACCTGACAGCAATCTCCGGTCAAAAACCGCTGATCACCAAAGCACGCAAATCAGTTGCAGGCTTCAAAATCCGTCAGGGCTATCCGATCGGCTGTAAAGTAACTCTGCGTGGCGAACGCATGTGGGAGTTCTTTGAGCGTCTGATCACTATTGCTGTTCCACGTATCCGTGACTTCCGTGGCCTGTCCGCTAAGTCATTCGATGGTCGTGGTAACTACAGCATGGGTGTCCGTGAGCAGATCATCTTCCCAGAAATCGACTACGATAAAGTCGACCGCGTGCGTGGTTTGGATATTACCATTACCACTACTGCGAAATCTGACGAAGAAGGCCGTGCTC
>NZ_JAHLQZ010000393.1:0-1076 GCF_018919505.1 Citrobacter sp. S55_ASV_140 | reverse complement strand
CCGTCGGCCAGCGCGGTGCTGTCAATATGCCACTGCCCGTCGGCGGCCTTCGTCGCCGCCACCGGGGTGCCGCCGTCAATACTCACCATCACGCTGAACGCGTCCGGATCGGTGCTGACAGTGAAGCCCGGCGTGGCGTCGCGGGTCTGGTTGTCGCCGGGGGTGCCGGTGTCGTCGCTCAGCGTGATCACCGGCGCCGCCACGCGGGTGTCCACCGTCACAGCCAGCGCGGTGGAGGTCTGCACGTTCCCCGCGTCGTCGGTCACCTGCACCGTGACGCTGTACGTCCCGTCCGCCAGTTCCGGCGCGGTAAAGGTCCACGTCCCGTCCGTCAGTGTCGCCGGGTAAGCGGTCCCGTTGATCAGCACCTGCACGCTGGTCACATCGGCGTCGATACTGCCCAGCGTGAACGCCGGCGTGGTGTCGCGGGTGATGTTGTCGCTGTTGCTGCTGCCGCTGTCTGACGCATCCGCCAGATCGATGGTCGGCACCGACAGCGTGGTGTCCACCGTAAAGGTCAGGGTGGCCGAGTCCGCGGTGTTGCCGGCCAGGTCGGTGACGGTGGCCACGATGGTGTGGTCGCCGTCGGCCAGCGCGGTACTGTCAATATGCCACTGCCCGTCGGCGGTCTTCGTCGCCGCCACCGGGGTGCCGCCGTCGATGCTCACCATCACGCTGACGGCGTCGTTCTCCGTGATGATGGCAAAGCCCGGGGTGGTGTCGTTAGTCTGGTTGTCGCCGGGGGTACCGGTGGCGTCGCTCAGCGTGATCACCGGCGCCGCCACGCTGGTGTCCACCGTCATGGCCAGCACCGTGGAGGTCTGCACGTTCCCCGCGTCGTCGGTCACCTGCACCGTGACGCTGTAGTCGCCGTCCGCCAGCTCCGGGGCGGTAAAGGTCCACGTCCCGTCCGTCAGTGTCGCCGGGTAAGCGGTGCCGTTGATCAGCACCTGCACGCTGGTCACATCGGCGTCGATACTGCCCAGCGTGAAGGCCGGGGTGGTGTCGCGGGTGATGTTGTCGCTGTTGCTGCTGCCGCTGTCTGACGCATCCGCCAGATCGATGGTCGGCACCGA
>NZ_JAHLQZ010000392.1:0-1146 GCF_018919505.1 Citrobacter sp. S55_ASV_140 | reverse complement strand
AAGAAATACAATGCGCGTTCAATTTCGCCACCATGGCGCAAGTTAAACTCCTGTCTCGTCTTATAATATGCCTCTGGATCATTACGGGCTTCAAAAAGATATCTGCCCTCTTTGATGAAGTATTCAACATCATTCTTAATCACCTGATAGAGATTAATCAGGTCTGGATTAATATCCGCGACAAGATAATGAGGATAGTCTGTCGCCATCATCACAGCACAGGAACCCGCGAAAGGTTCAACCAGTCGCGAGCCAGCAGGAAGGTGCTTAATCAATTCCAGCATGATCGCGGTTTTATTTCCCGCCCATTTCAGGATAGTGGTCATATAGCTCCCCCTGAAATGACATAGGAGAGAGCCTCAAGCGGCGTTAATGAGCGAATCGAAAGAATTACCCATTGCCCTTCCACTGCCACAACTTCATTAATCGGCAAAGTGTGGGTAATAACAGCGGCCCATTCCCGACCAGTATATGAACCGTGTTTCCATTCGCAGAGAGAAAGGACATCACCAACTTTGTAGCCGCGATCATCTTTGCGAAGCTCTGCCTTTTTGCTGCCAGCGACTACGGCATTAAAATACTTAGGTGCAATTTTTAACTGATGGATGCGCATAGTCATACCGCACCGCCTTGCGCTAAAGCTTTGATGACACCTAATGTCATTTTGCAATCAGCTAAAGCACGGTGTGCCTGCCCCTCGATCACAACACCTTCATGCGCGGCGGCATCAACTAACTTATGCCACTTATAACCGTGATATTTCCCCGGTTCACCACGATATTCTGCATATAGTTTCATAGCGCATACAGAATGAAAGGCGAGCATCCACGGTGCCGCATCTGAGCCGCGCCCATTTATCGCGTAAGTCTGCTTAATTAGCCGTAAATCATAATCGGCGTTATAGATAACAAACCCAAACCGCCGAAATAGTTCCTCCACAGCCCCACATATATCAGTCCAAGCAGGAGCAAAAGCCACCATTTCATTAGTAATCCCATGAATGGCTATCGCTTCATCAGGAATAGGCTTAGTTGGCTTAACAAGGGTATTAAGCATAATAAATCCATGGCTATCAATAATGCATATTTCTACTATTTCCGCATCATCTCCCAGCCCGGTGGTTTCGGTATCAATGAATAAATATCC
>NZ_JAHLQZ010000391.1:0-1152 GCF_018919505.1 Citrobacter sp. S55_ASV_140 | reverse complement strand
CAGGTATAAAAACCCGCAATCTTGCTTTTTAATTTTTTTCGCTGAGCAGAAAGCTTTTAAACTGCGGCGACATCCAGGTTTTAAACCCTTGCCCCTCTTTCACAATCATATAGACCGCCAGCCCTTCACGACGCACCACCTCTTTGGCCTTTTCCGGGCCGAGCACCATCAAACCGGTATCCCAGCCGTCAGCCTCCAGCGCCGTAGGGGCTATCACCGTCACAGACACCAGATTGTGTTCGATCGGACGCCCTGTTTGCGGATCGATAACATGCGACAGGCGTTTACCGTCCAGCTCGTAATAGTTACGGTAGCTACCGGAGGTGCTGATGCCGTGCCCGTTAATGTCGACAACCGCTTGCACCGCGTTTTCACGATCGGTGGGTTTCTGGATCGCCACCCGCCATGGATGGCCTTCCGCATTCATACCACGACTGTTTAGCGCACCGCCAACGGAAACCAGATAACGGGCGATCCCCTCTTGCTCCATCAGTCGCGCCAGATGATCGGCGGCATAACCTTCACCAACGGTAGACAGATCCACATACAGATCCGGCAAGTCTTTTTGCAGGTAATCCCGATGAGCCTCATTAATCACTTTCAAATGTGAAAGTCCAGTTTGCGCTTTTGCGGCGTCAATTTGCTCCTGAGTGGGAATGTGCACGGGTTGCTGATCCGGACCAAAACCCCACAGGTTGACCAAGGGTCCCACGGTGATATCCATCGCGCCATTGGTTTTCGCGCCAATTCGCAGCGCCGACGTGACGATATCCGCCATAGCGTCATTAACCGGCCACGGCGACAAGCTTTTCGACAGATTAAAGCGCATCAGGGCAGAATCATTTTTATAGGTTGAAAGAAGCTGATCGTCAGCATCAAGCTGAGTCTGGATCTTCGCCTGCAACTCCCTGGCGCGTTTGGCATCCACGCCCACCGCGCTGACCCGCCAGAAGGTGCCCATCGTTTTACCTTCCAGAACGGTGGCGGATTGTGCGGTCTGAGCCGGTTTCGGGGCCTCATCGCACCCGACAAAAAAGATCGTCACAGCCAGCAGCGCTGCGCGATAAAAATTCATTTCCATACGTAATTATCCTCATGCGAACGGGCGCAAGAGTACACCAAAAATCGTTGTTTGTACGGCGGAAAAAAAGC
>NZ_JAHLQZ010000390.1:0-1222 GCF_018919505.1 Citrobacter sp. S55_ASV_140 | reverse complement strand
TAGGGGCTTTATAAATTCTGGTAAAGAGACACTTTTTACCTATTGATAGGATCCACTTTTAGCATAAAGGTTAATACAATGAAGAAAAATAATGCACCTTTATTTCAAGGATTTGTTTTAGGAAAAGGTGTCGTGAAGGAACAGGTTTATCATGCTCTTCGTGAACACATTCTTGCAGGCCGATTACCAACAGGAACAAAGATGCCTTCAACCCGGGCGTTGTCCGAGATGATGGCAATTTCACGAAATTCAGTGATTGCCGGTTATGACAGGCTATTAGATGAAGGGTATATTTTTACCCGGAAAGGGTCTGGAACCTATGTTGCGCACAATATTCCGGATCGGAGTATCAGCAATAGCTATCCAATGATAGCGTCGGGGGAAGTCGTCGCGCCTGATGAACAGGTAAATGGCCAAAATAATCCTGTGCGCGATTTATGGTCAAATGAGTATGAAGGGCGCGGCATGAACCGTCTATTTGCGGTTGGTGTTGGCTGTACGGATCTCTTCCCGCACGCACTATGGGGCAAATTACTGCAACGGGTCTGGAGACAATCCCGGCACCAATTGGGGGCCCACACTCACCCTTGCGGATACTTTCCTTTGAGAAAAGCGGTTTGTCGTTACATCAAAACAACGCGTGGAGTGAACTGTAACGAAGATCAGATAATCATCGTAAATGGTATCCAACAAGCATTGAACATTACCGCACGAGCGCTGCTGTCGACAGGCCATGAAGTTTGGCTGGATGAACCGGGTTACAAAGGCGCACGAGGGGCTTTTATGTCTGTTGGCGCAATTGTGAGGCCGGTACCGGTAGACAGCGAAGGAATGAACGTCCGCTATGGTATTGATCATTTCCCTGACGCTAAGCTGGCCTATGTTGTCCCGTCGGATCAATATCCATTAAGTGGAACATTGAGTTTATCCCGGCGTTTTGAGCTGTTGGAATGGGCGAAGTCAAACCAGGCATGGATATTTGAAGATGATTATAATAGCGAGTTCCGCTATGCCGATCGCTCTTTACAGGCATTGCAGGGATTAGATGATAATCAACGGGTTATTTATGCCGGTACATTTTCGAAAATGATGTATCCAGAATTCCGTTTAGGTTTTTTAGTTGTCCCGCCAGGTTTACAAGAACAGATTATGGTGACGAAATATTTTACAGATCTCGGCACCAGCTATCTTGAGCAGGCAATGATGGCGAGTTTTATTGAGG
>NZ_JAHLQZ010000038.1:0-31371 GCF_018919505.1 Citrobacter sp. S55_ASV_140 | reverse complement strand
ATGGTTGTTACCCTGATCCACCCGATCGCGATGGACGACGGTCTGCGTTTCGCAATCCGTGAAGGCGGCCGTACTGTTGGTGCGGGCGTTGTTGCCAAAGTAATGAGCTAATTGCCGAATAACATTTGACGCAATGCGCAATAAAAGGGCATCATTTGATGCCCTTTTTGCACGCTTTCACACCAGAACCTGGCTCATCAGTGATTTTTTTTGTCATAATCATTGCTGAGACAGGCTCTGAAGAGGGCGTTTAGTCCGAAACGCACCAGAGCATTTCGGTTTGGATCGCCTCGCTTACGCGGGGTGAAAATGTTTGTAGAATACTTCTGACAGGTTGGTTTATGAGTGCGAATACCGAAGCTCAAGGAAGCGGGCGCGGCCTGGAAGCGATGAAGTGGGTTGTTGTCGCTGTATTGCTGCTTGTAGCTATCGTTGGCAATTACCTTTATCGTGACATGATGCTGCCGCTGCGTGCGCTGGCCGTAGTGATTCTGATTGCCGCAGCGGGTGGTGTCGCGCTGTTGACAACAAAAGGTAAAGCGACCGTTGCTTTTGCCCGTGAAGCGAGAACCGAAGTCCGTAAGGTCATTTGGCCAACTCGCCAGGAAACATTGCACACCACATTAATTGTGGCTGCGGTTACCGCAGTAATGTCACTGATCCTGTGGGGACTGGATGGTATTCTGGTTCGCCTGGTATCCTTTATCACTGGCCTGAGGTTCTAAGATGTCTGAAGCCCCTAAAAAGCGCTGGTACGTCGTTCAGGCGTTTTCCGGTTTTGAAGGCCGCGTTGCCACGTCGCTGCGCGAATATATCAAGTTACAAAATATGGAAGAGCTGTTTGGCGAAGTCATGGTGCCGACAGAAGAAGTGGTCGAGATCCGTGGTGGCCAGCGTCGCAAGAGCGAACGTAAATTCTTCCCGGGCTATGTACTGGTCCAGATGGTCATGAATGATGCGAGCTGGCACCTGGTGCGCAGCGTTCCGCGTGTGATGGGCTTTATCGGCGGTACTTCTGACCGTCCGGCGCCAATCAGCGACAAAGAAGTTGATGCGATCATGAACCGTCTGCAGCAGGTTGGTGATAAGCCGCGTCCGAAAACGATGTTTGAGCCGGGCGAAATGGTCCGCGTTAGCGATGGTCCGTTTGCTGACTTTAACGGCGTAGTTGAAGAAGTGGACTACGAGAAGTCTCGTCTGAAAGTTTCTGTATCTATCTTCGGTCGTGCGACTCCGGTTGAACTGGACTTCGCCCAGGTTGAAAAAGCCTAACACGTCGATCAAAAAAGCGGCGATTTAATCGTTGCACAAGGCGCGAGATTGGAATACAATTTCGCGCCTTTTGTTTTTATGGACTCTGTCCGTAAAACGAATTTAAAAACACGGGGAGCCTCTTTGAGGCGCTATAACCCAACTAGAGGAATTTAGAATGGCTAAGAAAGTCCAAGCCTATGTCAAGCTGCAGGTTGCAGCTGGTATGGCTAACCCGAGTCCGCCGGTAGGTCCAGCACTGGGTCAACAAGGCGTGAACATCATGGAATTCTGCAAAGCGTTCAACGCAAAAACTGATTCCATTGAAAAAGGTCTGCCGATCCCGGTTGTTATCACCGTTTACGCTGACCGTTCTTTCACTTTCGTTACCAAAACGCCTCCGGCAGCAGTACTGCTGAAGAAAGCGGCTGGTATCAAGTCTGGTTCCGGCAAGCCGAACAAAGACAAAGTGGGTAAAATTTCCCGCGCTCAGCTGCAGGAAATCGCGCAGACCAAAGCTGCCGACATGACTGGTTCCGACATTGAAGCGATGACTCGCTCCATTGAAGGTACTGCACGTTCCATGGGCCTGGTAGTGGAGGACTAAGAAATGGCTAAACTGACCAAGCGTATGCGCGTGATCCGTGACAAAGTTGATGCAACTAAACAGTACGACATCAACGAAGCTATTGCTCTGCTGAAAGAGCTGGCCACTGCTAAATTCGTAGAAAGCGTGGACGTTGCCGTTAACCTCGGCATCGACGCTCGTAAATCTGACCAGAACGTACGTGGTGCAACTGTACTGCCGCACGGTACTGGCCGTTCTGTTCGCGTAGCCGTATTTACCCAGGGCGCAAACGCTGAAGCTGCTAAAGCTGCAGGCGCTGAACTGGTAGGTATGGAAGATCTGGCTGACCAGATCAAGAAAGGCGAAATGAACTTTGACGTTGTTATTGCTTCTCCGGATGCAATGCGCGTTGTTGGCCAGTTGGGTCAGGTTCTGGGTCCGCGCGGCCTGATGCCAAACCCGAAAGTTGGTACCGTAACTCCGAACGTTGCTGAAGCGGTTAAGAACGCTAAAGCTGGCCAGGTTCGTTACCGTAACGACAAAAACGGCATCATCCACACCACCATCGGTAAAGTGGATTTTGACGCTGACAAACTGAAAGAAAACCTGGAAGCTCTGCTGGTTGCGCTGAAAAAAGCAAAACCGACTCAGGCAAAAGGCGTGTACATCAAGAAAGTTAGCATCTCCACCACCATGGGTGCTGGTGTTGCCGTTGATCAGGCTGGTCTGAGCGCGTCTGCGAACGTCTAAGATTAGCTTTACGTGGGCGGCGAATTTGTCTACAATCTTCGCCCACGATTCTATTAGCTTCGGCCGATAGACAACAGATTTGTTCGTTGGAGCCTGGCCTATCCAGGCCTCCGTCGAAGACCGCAGGTGTTTCGCAAGAAACTTAATGCCCTGCGTAGACGGTGACAGAACGCTAAGATTATTTCTGATACTCTGGCTTGTTTCTGCTCACCGTATTTAGACGCTCTCTCCGTTGGGGGGAGTGAAGTGAGTTCCGGAACATGAGTTCCGGCAAACATCCAGGAGCAAAGCTAATGGCTTTAAATCTTCAAGACAAACAAGCGATTGTTGCTGAAGTCAGCGAAGTAGCCAAAGGCGCGCTGTCTGCAGTAGTTGCGGATTCCCGTGGCGTAACTGTAGATAAAATGACTGAACTGCGTAAAGCAGGTCGTGAAGCTGGCGTATACATGCGTGTTGTTCGTAACACCCTGCTGCGCCGCGTCGTTGAAGGTACTCAGTTCGAGTGCCTGAAAGACACGTTTGTTGGTCCGACCCTGATTGCATACTCTATGGAACACCCGGGCGCCGCTGCTCGTCTGTTCAAAGAGTTCGCGAAAGCGAATGCAAAATTTGAGGTCAAAGCCGCAGCCTTTGAAGGTGAGTTGATTACGGCATCGAATATCGACCGCCTGGCAACTCTGCCGACCTACGAAGAAGCAATTGCACGCCTGATGGCAACCATGAAAGAAGCTTCGGCTGGCAAACTGGTTCGTACTCTGGCTGCTGTACGCGATGCGAAAGAAGCTGCTTAATTGCAGTTACCTTTCTCAAGCATCTGCTTACGTATAAACTTATTCTGATTTTCAGGAACAATTTAAATGTCTATCACTAAAGATCAAATCATTGAAGCAGTATCCGCTATGTCCGTAATGGACGTTGTAGAACTGATTTCTGCAATGGAAGAAAAATTCGGTGTTTCCGCTGCTGCTGCTGTAGCTGTAGCTGCTGGCCCGGCTGAAGCTGCTGAAGAAAAAACTGAATTCGACGTAATTCTGAAAGCTGCTGGCGCTAACAAAGTTGCTGTTATCAAAGCAGTACGTGGCGCAACTGGCCTGGGTCTGAAAGAAGCTAAAGACCTGGTAGAATCTGCACCGGCTGCGCTGAAAGAAGGCGTGAGCAAAGACGACGCAGAAGCACTGAAAAAATCTCTGGAAGAAGCTGGCGCTGAAGTTGAAGTTAAATAAGCCAACTTTTCTGGTTGCAGCCTAAGAAATTAGGCTGATGGCTGGTGACTTTTTAGTCACCAGCCTTTTTGCGCTGTAAGGCGCCAGTAGCGTTTCACACTGTTTGACTACTGCTGTGCCTTTCAATGCTTGTTTCTATCGACGTCTTAATATACTGCGACAGAGCGTCAGTTCTGTGTAAATCGCAATGAAATGGTTTAAGCGTGATAGCAACAGGCATTGCGGAAAGTATTCGATTTTCCGGTCAACAAAATAGTGTTGCACAAACTGTCCGCTCAATGGACAGATGGGTCGACTTGTCAGCGAGCTGAGGAACCCTAATGGTTTACTCCTATACCGAGAAAAAACGTATTCGTAAGGATTTTGGTAAACGTCCGCAAGTGTTGGACATACCTTATCTCCTTTCTATCCAGCTTGACTCGTTTCAGAAGTTCATCGAGCAAGATCCTGAAGGGCAGTATGGTCTGGAAGCAGCTTTCCGTTCCGTTTTCCCGATTCAGAGCTACAGCGGTAATTCCGAGCTGCAATACGTCAGCTACCGTCTTGGCGAACCGGTGTTTGACGTTCAGGAATGTCAGATCCGTGGCGTGACCTATTCCGCACCGCTGCGCGTAAAACTGCGTCTGGTGATCTACGAGCGCGAAGCGCCGGAAGGCACCGTAAAAGACATTAAAGAACAAGAAGTCTACATGGGCGAAATTCCGCTCATGACCGACAACGGTACCTTTGTTATCAACGGTACTGAGCGTGTTATCGTTTCTCAGCTGCACCGTAGTCCTGGCGTCTTCTTTGACTCCGACAAAGGTAAAACCCACTCTTCGGGTAAAGTGCTGTATAACGCGCGTATCATTCCTTACCGTGGTTCCTGGCTGGACTTCGAATTCGATCCGAAGGACAACCTGTTCGTACGTATTGACCGTCGCCGTAAACTGCCTGCGACCATCATTCTGCGTGCGCTGAACTACACCACTGAGCAGATCCTTGACCTGTTCTTTGAAAAAGTTGTTTTCGAAATTCGTGACAACAAGCTGCAGATGGAACTGGTGCCGGAACGCCTGCGTGGTGAAACCGCCTCCTTTGACATCGAAGCTAACGGCAAAGTCTACGTCGAAAAAGGCCGTCGCATCACTGCACGCCATATTCGCCAGCTGGAAAAAGACGATATCAAGCATATCGAAGTTCCGGTTGAATACATTGCTGGTAAGGTTGCGGCTAAAGACTACGTTGACGAATCTACTGGCGAGCTGATCTGCGCAGCTAACATGGAGCTGAGTCTGGATCTGCTGGCTAAGCTGAGCCAGTCTGGTCACAAGCGTATCGAAACGCTGTTCACTAACGATCTGGACCACGGTCCGTACATTTCTGAAACTGTACGCGTCGACCCAACCAACGATCGTCTGAGCGCGCTGGTAGAAATCTACCGCATGATGCGCCCTGGTGAGCCGCCGACTCGTGAAGCTGCGGAAAGCCTGTTCGAGAACCTGTTCTTCTCCGAAGACCGCTATGACCTGTCTGCGGTTGGTCGTATGAAGTTCAACCGTTCTCTGCTGCGCGACGAAATCGAAGGTTCCGGTATCCTGAGCAAAGACGACATCATTGAAGTGATGAAGAAGCTCATCGATATCCGTAACGGTAAAGGCGAAGTCGATGATATCGACCACCTTGGCAACCGTCGTATCCGTTCCGTAGGCGAAATGGCGGAAAACCAATTCCGCGTTGGCCTGGTGCGTGTTGAGCGTGCGGTGAAAGAGCGTCTGTCTCTGGGCGATCTGGATACCCTGATGCCTCAGGATATGATCAACGCCAAGCCGATTTCTGCAGCAGTGAAAGAGTTCTTTGGTTCCAGCCAGCTGTCTCAGTTTATGGACCAGAACAACCCGCTGTCTGAGATTACGCACAAACGTCGTATCTCCGCACTCGGCCCAGGCGGTTTGACCCGTGAACGCGCAGGCTTCGAAGTTCGAGACGTACACCCGACTCACTACGGTCGCGTATGTCCAATCGAAACGCCTGAAGGTCCGAACATCGGTCTGATCAACTCACTGTCCGTGTATGCACAGACTAACGAATACGGCTTCCTTGAGACTCCGTACCGTAAAGTGACCGACGGTGTTGTAACTGATGAAATTCACTACCTGTCTGCTATCGAAGAAGGTAACTACGTTATCGCTCAGGCGAACTCCAACCTGGATGACGAAGGCCACTTTGTAGAAGATCTGGTTACTTGCCGTAGCAAAGGCGAATCCAGCTTGTTCAGCCGCGACCAGGTTGACTACATGGACGTATCCACCCAGCAGGTGGTATCCGTCGGTGCGTCCCTGATCCCGTTCCTGGAACACGATGACGCCAACCGTGCATTGATGGGTGCGAACATGCAACGTCAGGCGGTTCCGACTCTGCGTGCTGATAAGCCGCTGGTTGGTACCGGTATGGAACGTGCTGTTGCCGTTGACTCCGGTGTTACTGCAGTTGCTAAACGTGGCGGTACTGTTCAGTACGTGGATGCTTCCCGTATCGTTATCAAAGTTAACGAAGACGAGATGTACCCGGGCGAAGCAGGTATCGACATTTATAACCTGACTAAATACACCCGTTCTAACCAGAACACCTGTATCAACCAGATGCCTTGCGTATCTCTGGGCGAGCCGGTTGAACGTGGTGATGTGCTGGCAGACGGTCCGTCCACCGACCTTGGTGAACTGGCGCTGGGTCAGAACATGCGCGTGGCATTCATGCCATGGAATGGTTACAACTTCGAAGACTCCATCCTCGTATCCGAGCGTGTTGTCCAGGAAGACCGTTTCACCACCATCCACATTCAGGAACTGGCATGTGTGTCCCGTGACACCAAGCTGGGGCCGGAAGAGATCACCGCTGACATCCCGAACGTGGGTGAAGCTGCGCTCTCTAAACTGGATGAATCCGGTATCGTTTATATCGGTGCGGAAGTGACCGGTGGCGATATTCTGGTTGGTAAGGTAACGCCGAAAGGTGAAACCCAGCTGACGCCGGAAGAGAAACTGCTGCGTGCGATCTTCGGTGAGAAAGCGTCTGACGTTAAAGACTCTTCTCTGCGCGTGCCAAACGGTGTTTCCGGTACGATTATCGACGTTCAGGTCTTTACTCGCGATGGCGTAGAAAAAGACAAACGTGCGCTGGAAATCGAAGAGATGCAGCTGAAGCAGGCTAAGAAAGACCTGTCTGAAGAACTGCAGATCCTCGAAGCTGGTCTGTTCAGCCGTATCTACGCTGTGCTGGTTTCCGGTGGTGTTGAAGCTGAGAAGCTCGACAAACTGCCGCGTGACCGCTGGTTAGAACTCGGCCTGACCGACGAAGAGAAACAGAATCAGCTGGAACAACTGGCTGAGCAGTACGACGAACTGAAACACGAATTCGAGAAAAAACTCGAAGCGAAACGCCGTAAAATCACTCAGGGCGACGATCTGGCACCGGGCGTGCTGAAGATTGTTAAGGTTTATCTGGCGGTTAAACGTCGGATCCAGCCTGGTGATAAGATGGCAGGTCGTCACGGTAACAAGGGTGTAATCTCTAAGATCAACCCGATCGAAGATATGCCACACGATGCTAACGGTACGCCGGTAGATATCGTACTGAACCCGCTGGGCGTACCATCGCGTATGAACATCGGTCAGATCCTTGAAACCCACCTGGGTATGGCTGCGAAAGGTATCGGCGATAAGATCAACGCCATGCTGAAACAGCAACAGGAAGTCGCCAAACTGCGCGAGTTCATCCAGCGTGCTTACGATCTGGGCTCAGATGTTCGTCAGAAAGTTGACCTGAATACCTTCAGCGATGAAGAAGTTCTGCGTCTGGCTGAAAACCTGAAAAAAGGTATGCCGATCGCAACGCCGGTCTTCGACGGTGCGAAAGAGTCTGAAATCAAGGAACTGTTACAGCTGGGTGGCCTGCCGACTTCCGGTCAGATTACCCTGTTCGACGGTCGTACCGGTGAGCAGTTCGAGCGCCAGGTTACCGTTGGCTACATGTACATGCTGAAACTGAACCACCTGGTTGATGACAAGATGCACGCGCGTTCTACCGGTTCTTACAGCCTGGTTACTCAGCAGCCGCTGGGTGGTAAGGCTCAGTTCGGTGGTCAGCGCTTCGGGGAGATGGAAGTGTGGGCGCTGGAAGCATATGGCGCGGCATACACCCTGCAGGAAATGCTCACCGTTAAGTCTGATGACGTGAACGGTCGTACTAAGATGTATAAAAACATCGTGGACGGCAACCATCAGATGGAACCAGGCATGCCGGAATCCTTCAACGTACTGTTGAAAGAGATTCGTTCGCTGGGTATCAACATCGAGCTGGAAGACGAGTAACTCTCGATCAAACAGGTCACTGGTGCTGGCTTAACAGCCAGCGCCAGATTGTGCTAACTCCGACGGGAGCAAATCCGTGAAAGATTTATTAAAGTTTCTGAAAGCGCAGACTAAAACCGAAGAGTTTGATGCGATCAAAATTGCTCTGGCCTCGCCAGACATGATCCGTTCATGGTCTTTCGGTGAAGTTAAGAAGCCGGAAACCATCAACTACCGTACGTTCAAACCTGAGCGTGACGGCCTTTTCTGCGCCCGTATCTTTGGGCCGGTAAAAGACTACGAGTGCCTGTGCGGTAAGTACAAGCGCCTGAAACATCGTGGTGTGATCTGTGAGAAGTGCGGCGTTGAAGTGACCCAGACCAAAGTACGCCGTGAGCGTATGGGCCACATCGAGCTGGCGTCTCCGACCGCGCATATCTGGTTCCTGAAATCGCTGCCGTCCCGTATCGGTCTGCTGCTCGATATGCCGCTGCGCGATATCGAACGCGTACTGTACTTCGAATCTTATGTCGTTATCGAAGGCGGTATGACCAACCTGGAACGTCAACAGATCCTGACTGAAGAGCAGTATCTGGACGCGCTGGAAGAGTTCGGTGACGAATTCGACGCGAAGATGGGTGCGGAAGCTATCCAGGCCCTGCTGAAGAGCATGGATCTGGAGCAAGAGTGTGAAACTCTGCGCGAAGAGCTGAACGAAACCAACTCCGAAACCAAGCGTAAGAAGCTGACCAAGCGTATCAAACTGCTGGAAGCCTTCGTACAGTCTGGCAACAAGCCAGAGTGGATGATCCTGACCGTTCTGCCGGTTCTGCCGCCAGATCTGCGTCCGCTGGTTCCGCTTGATGGCGGTCGTTTCGCAACGTCAGATCTGAACGATCTGTATCGTCGTGTGATCAACCGTAACAACCGTCTGAAGCGTCTGTTGGATCTGGCTGCGCCGGACATCATCGTACGCAACGAAAAACGTATGCTGCAGGAAGCGGTTGACGCCCTGCTGGATAACGGTCGTCGCGGTCGTGCGATCACCGGTTCTAACAAGCGTCCTCTGAAATCTTTGGCCGATATGATCAAAGGTAAACAGGGTCGTTTCCGTCAGAACCTGCTCGGTAAGCGTGTTGACTACTCCGGTCGTTCTGTAATCACCGTAGGTCCATACCTGCGTCTGCATCAGTGCGGTCTGCCGAAGAAAATGGCACTGGAACTGTTCAAACCGTTCATCTACGGCAAGCTGGAACTGCGTGGCCTCGCCACCACCATCAAAGCCGCTAAGAAAATGGTTGAGCGTGAAGAAGCTGTCGTTTGGGATATCCTGGACGAAGTTATCCGCGAACACCCGGTACTGTTGAACCGTGCACCAACCCTGCACCGTCTGGGTATCCAGGCATTTGAGCCGGTACTGATCGAAGGTAAAGCTATCCAGCTGCACCCGCTGGTTTGTGCGGCATATAACGCCGACTTCGATGGTGACCAGATGGCTGTTCACGTACCGCTGACGCTGGAAGCCCAGCTCGAAGCGCGTGCGCTGATGATGTCTACCAACAACATCCTGTCCCCGGCGAACGGCGAACCTATCATCGTTCCGTCTCAGGACGTTGTATTGGGTCTGTACTACATGACCCGTGACTGTGTTAACGCCAAAGGCGAAGGCATGGTGCTGACTGGCCCGAAAGAAGCTGAGCGTATCTATCGCGCTGGCCTGGCCTCTCTGCATGCGCGCGTTAAAGTGCGTATCACTGAATATGAAAAAGATGAAAACGGCGAATTCGTTGCGCACACCAGTCTGAAAGACACGACCATTGGTCGCGCCATTCTGTGGATGATCGTACCGAAAGGTCTGCCTTTCTCCATCGTCAACCAGGCGCTGGGTAAGAAAGCCATTTCCAAAATGCTGAACACCTGTTACCGCATTCTGGGCCTGAAGCCGACCGTTATCTTCGCTGACCAGACAATGTACACCGGCTTTGCTTATGCAGCGCGTTCAGGTGCATCTGTTGGTATTGATGACATGGTCATCCCGGAGAAGAAACACGAGATCATCTCTGAAGCGGAAGCTGAAGTTGCTGAGATCCAGGAGCAGTTCCAGTCTGGTCTGGTAACCGCAGGCGAACGCTATAACAAAGTTATCGATATCTGGGCTGCGGCGAACGATCGTGTATCCAAAGCGATGATGGATAACCTGCAGACTGAAACCGTTATTAACCGTGACGGCGTAGAAGAGCAGCAGGTTTCCTTCAACAGCATTTACATGATGGCCGACTCCGGTGCGCGTGGTTCAGCAGCACAGATTCGTCAGCTGGCTGGTATGCGTGGTCTGATGGCGAAGCCAGATGGCTCCATCATCGAAACGCCAATCACCGCGAACTTCCGTGAAGGTCTGAACGTACTCCAGTACTTCATCTCTACTCACGGTGCGCGTAAAGGTCTGGCGGATACCGCACTGAAAACAGCGAACTCCGGTTATCTGACGCGTCGTCTGGTTGACGTTGCGCAGGACCTGGTTGTTACTGAGGACGATTGCGGCACGCTGGAAGGCATCACCATGACCCCGGTTATCGAGGGTGGTGACGTTAAAGAGCCGCTGCGCGATCGCGTTCTGGGTCGTGTGACTGCTGAAGACGTTCTGAAGCCGGGTACCGCGGATATTCTGGTTCCACGTAACACGCTGCTGCACGAACAGTGGTGTGATCTGCTGGAAGAGAACTCCGTTGACTCCGTGAAAGTCCGTTCCGTTGTATCCTGTGACACCGACTTTGGTGTATGTGCGCACTGCTATGGTCGTGACCTGGCGCGTGGCCACATCATCAACAAAGGTGAAGCAATCGGCGTTATCGCGGCACAGTCCATCGGTGAACCGGGTACACAGCTGACGATGCGTACGTTCCACATCGGTGGTGCGGCATCTCGTGCGGCTGCTGAATCCAGCATCCAGGTGAAAAACAAAGGTAGCATCCGTCTGAGCAATGCGAAGTCGGTTGTTAACTCCAGCGGTAAACTGGTTATCACCTCACGTAACACCGAACTGAAACTGATCGACGAATTCGGTCGTACCAAAGAAAGCTATAAAGTGCCTTACGGCTCCGTTATGGCGAAAGGTGATGGCGAACAGGTTGCTGGCGGCGAAACCGTAGCGAACTGGGATCCGCACACCATGCCGGTTATCACCGAAGTGAGTGGTTTCGTCCGCTTCACTGACATGATCGACGGCCAGACCATTACTCGTCAGACCGACGAGCTGACCGGTCTGTCTTCTCTGGTCGTTCTGGATTCTGCAGAGCGTACGTCGGGTGGTAAAGACCTGCGTCCGGCACTGAAAATTGTTGATGCTCAGGGCAACGACGTTCTGATCCCAGGCACCGATATGCCTGCTCAGTACTTCCTGCCAGGTAAAGCGATTGTTCAGCTGGAAGATGGCGTACAGATCAGCTCTGGTGACACCCTGGCCCGTGTTCCGCAGGAATCCGGCGGTACCAAGGACATCACCGGTGGTCTGCCGCGCGTTGCGGACCTGTTCGAAGCTCGTCGTCCGAAAGAGCCGGCAATCCTGGCTGAAATCAGCGGCATCATTTCCTTCGGTAAAGAAACCAAAGGGAAACGTCGCCTGGTTATCACCCCGGTAGACGGTAGCGAACCTTACGAAGAGATGATTCCGAAATGGCGTCAGCTCAACGTGTTCGAAGGTGAACGTGTAGAACGTGGTGACGTGGTTTCCGACGGTCCGGAAGCGCCGCACGACATCCTGCGTCTGCGTGGTGTGCATGCTGTAACTCGTTACATCGTTAACGAAGTTCAGGACGTATACCGCCTGCAGGGTGTTAAGATTAACGATAAACACATCGAAGTTATCGTTCGTCAGATGCTGCGTAAAGCCACCATCGAAAGCGCTGGTAGCTCCGACTTCCTGGAAGGCGAGCAGGTTGAATACTCCCGCGTCAAGATCGCTAACCGCGAGCTGGAAGCGAACGGCAAAGTGGGCGCAACCTTCTCCCGCGATCTGCTGGGTATCACCAAAGCGTCTCTGGCAACTGAGTCGTTCATCTCCGCGGCATCGTTCCAGGAGACCACTCGCGTGCTGACCGAAGCAGCCGTTGCGGGCAAACGCGACGAACTGCGCGGTCTGAAAGAGAACGTCATCGTGGGTCGTCTGATCCCGGCCGGTACCGGTTACGCGTACCACCAGGATCGTATGCGCCGTCGCGCAGCGGGCGAACTGCCAGCTGCTCCGCAGGTGACTGCTGAAGATGCGTCTGCCAGCCTGGCAGAACTGCTGAACGCAGGCCTGGGCGGTTCTGACAACGATTAATCGTTGCTGACCATAATAAAAAACCCGCTTCGGCGGGTTTTTTTATGTCTATGTTAGGCCTGATGGCGCTGCTCTTATACGGCCTGTGAGGTTACGAAGCCGCCATCCGGCAGTGTTATTAATTTACCGGCGGCAACCGCCGATAAAGCTCAATCATGTCGCCCGCCAAATCCTGAATCACCATCGCGTTCATCAGGTGATCCTGCGAATGGACTGTGATGAGATTAACCGGTAGCTTGCCGGTACCTTCGTCAATGCCGATTAGCTGGGTCTGGATTTTATGTGCCTGTTTGACGTACTCGCGTGATTCCACCATTGCTTGTTCTGCACCAGTAAAGTCACCTTTACGCGCCAGTTGTAGCGCTGTCAGGGCCTGACTGCGGGCGGCTCCGGCGTTGACCAATAATTCCATGATGATCGTTTCTAACTCTTCCATGTCATCACTCCAGTAGTTTCAGCGCTTTTTCCAGTACGGCATCACCTTTCATCATGCCGTAATCCATCATATCGATAACGGCGACTTTTTTGCCTAGCGGGTCGGCGAGCGCCTGCAGCTTGGCCTGCTCATATTTAACCTGTGGACCAAGCAACACGATATCTGCAGTGGCGATATTCTCTTCAAACTCAGCCACCGGGACAGCTTTGATCGTGACGTCGACACCTTTTTTCTGGGCGGCATCTTTCATCCTTTGTACCAGCATGCTGGTGGACATTCCGGCGGCACAGCATAAAACGATGTTTTTCATAAGCAGTCTCGCTCAACATGTGTGGGTTGATAATTATCGTGAGCCAGCTGTAGCAACAACTGCTTTGCAACGATTGTGTGCAAGGCATCACAAAGAAAACCACTTTTTCTGAAACCGGTTACAAAAAGAAGCAAAACTCAACGATCTGAACCGAGGTTGGCGGCACTTTGGCTCGCTTATCACATGCGGGAATATATAATTACTGGCAATAAAAACATGTTATAAAAAACAGTATTGACAGCGTTTTTTAAACCCGTATGTTAATGCTTAACAGCAGGGAAATAGTCGTTTGCTGTTAACGTAGTAAGTGTTAGTAAAGCTTTATTGAGGGTTGCGATAAAGGCCACGAAGTATTTTTTGTTTGGGGTAGTCGATGCTGAAAACGCTATTTTTTCACTTCGACAATGCTTTCAGGCCACGTAGTTGATTTATCTAATCGCAAAAAGTTAGTAAAACGCGACGATGTAACGCCATGATTTAATAGTAAGTGTTTGTGATTTCTGTTTTTATGGTTATCGCAAGGGAAATAAGGCAACGCATCAAAGAGTATATGTCGCGAGGGGAAGTGTACTTGTTTAGGTCACCAGCCTTGAGTTTTATTATCAAGCCGGTGGAATGTGTTTAACGGTAAATAGAGGAAAGTTTTAGTTAGTATCAAAATCCAATATTATCTGTAGTAAACCTGTACATTTTAAAGTAGTACCATCAGCAGTACTAAATCGTTAAGTTTATTAATGTTAAATCTGAAGTTTGTAGTAACTTAAAGCCCTGACTGCACTAGTCGGGGCTTTTGTTTAATGCGATCGCTCCGGGCTTACGGCATCTGCGTAGCGCGCCCCAGATAGCTGTCCCAGTCTTTCCACACGGGCTGTAATCCCCGCGCCATGAGTGCTTCAGCAACGGCTTCAGGGCGACGGTCGTCGTGCGGGGAAAACTGCTCCAGCTCTGGATGGTTATCGGCATAACCGCCAGGCTGGGTTTTTGAGAAGGCGCTGACGTTATTGATCGCCAGTGGGATCACATGGTCACGAAACCAGGGTGATTCGCGGGTGGAGAGCGACAGCTCAATTTCTGGCGTCAGTAAACGAAACGCGCAAATGCTCTGGAGCAACTGTCGCTCGTCCATGATCGATGCGGGTTCAACGCCCCCGGTGCATGGGCGCAGACGAGGAAAGGAGATGGAGTAGCGGCTCTGCCAGTAATGCTGCTGCATCCACAGCAGATGTTCGGCGACCATATAACAATCCACCCGCCAGCTGTCAGACAAACCAATCAACGCGCCAAGACCGATTTTATCGATTCCAGCGCGGCCCAGCCTGTCCGGTGTTTCCAGCCGCCAGAAGAAATCCTGCTTTTTCCCCTTTAAATGATGATGGGCATAAGTCGCTTCATGATAGCTCTCCTGATACACCATCACCCCGTCCAGCCCCAGCCTCTTCAGCTCGGCATACTCCTCGGTTGCCAGCGGCTGCACTTCCATCTGTAACGAGGCGAACTGACGGCGAATGGCCGGGAGATGGCGGCGAAAGTAGTCCATGCCCACTTTGCTCTGATGTTCACCGGTGACCAGCAGCAGGTGTTCAAAACCCAACTCGCGGATGGCGGCGCACTCGCGGGCGATTTCTGCCTCGTCCAGCGTCTTACGTTTGATGCGGTTGCTCATAGAAAAACCGCAGTAGGTACAGTCATTGGCGCAGAGGTTTGAGAGATAAAGCGGCACGTAAAAACTGACGGTGTTGCCGAAGCGCTGGCGAGTCAGCCTTTGCGCCCGTTGCGCCAGTGGTTCAAGGTAATCGGCGGCGGCGGGGGAGAGCAGTGCCATCAGGTTGTCACGACTTAGCTGTGGAGCGTTAAGCGCGCGTTCCACGTCAGCGGCGGTTTTACCGTTGATGCGCAGGCGAATGTCGTCCCACTCCAGTTGCCGCCAGCGGTCGGTGAAGGTTTTCATGCTAACGCCTCCAGAAAGCCGGTGAGCGGGCTGGTGGCGCTGGCCTGCGAACTTTTGCTTCCTGGCACAGCCTGCCGTGCCAGTAATCCGGCTTCCACCGCCAGACGAAAGGCGGTTGCCATCATCACCGGATCGTCCGCCACGGCAATCGCCGTGTTGACCAGCACCGCATCAGCGCCCATTTCCAGCGCCTGCGCCGCGTGGCTGGGCACGCCGATCCCGGCGTCGACCACCACCGGCACAGTGGCCTGCTGGATAATGATCTCCAGCATGGCTTTGGTTTCCAGCCCCTGGTTAGAGCCGATAGGCGCGCCGAGCGGCATCACCGCCGCGCAGCCGACCTCTTCCAGCCGCTTGCACAAAACCGGATCCGCGCCGCAGTAGGGCAGCACGACAAACCCCTGCTTCACCAGCGCCTCGGCGGCTTTTAGCGTTTCGATTGGATCCGGCAGCAGCCAACGGGCGTCCGGGTGGATTTCTAATTTCAGCCAGTGGGTGCCCAGCGCTTCACGCGCCAGTTGGGCGGCGAAGATCGCCTCTTCGGCGGTTTTCGCCCCGGAGGTATTGGGTAGCAGTGTGACGCCCGCTTCAATTAGCGGCGCCAGAATCGCATCGTTGTGCTGGCGCAGGTCCACGCGCTTCATCGCCAGCGTCACCAACTGGCTGCCGGAAGCGCGAATCGCCTCGACCATCAGCTGCGAAGAGGCAAACTTCCCGGTACCGGTGAACAGATGTGAATCAAACGTTTTGTCGGCAATACGTAACATCTCAACCCCCTGCAATAACCTGAAAAAGCAGGATCTGGTCGCCTTCCTGCACGATTTGCTGTTCCCACTGCTCGCGCGGCAGGATCTGCTGATTGAGCGCCAACGCTGCGCCCGGTTTGAGCTGGTTGAGCTGGATAAGCAGCCCGCTGACGGTTTGCCCTGCGGCGCACTGCATCGGCTCATCATTGAATTGAATTTGCATGCTGCCCTCCGCATACCGGACAGCCGCTGGCGCGACGCAGCGCGAGGCTGCGCCACTGGCTGGTTTTGCCGTCAAACAGACGTAGCTCCCCGCCCGGCGTCTCAATACCGCTAAGTAATTTAATCGCCTCCAGCGCCTGCAAGGTACCCATCACGCCAACCACCGGGCCGAGCACGCCAGCGGTGCGGCAGTTGCGTTCCGGCTCTACATCATCCGGCCACAGGCAGCGGTAACACCCTTGTTCCCACGGCGGCGTGAGCACCATCAACTGACCGCCAAAGCCGACAGCGCTGGCGGTGATGAGTGGGATATTGAGCGCTACGCATGCGGCGTTGATTTCCTGGCGCGTGGCCATGTTATCGGTACAGTCGAGCACTACATCGGCCCGCGCGACCGTATGCCGGAGCGCATCGCCTTTAAGTCGCTGCTGGAGTGATACCAATTCGATATCCGGGTTGAGCCGTGTCAGGCGCTGCCGGGCAACCTGAGATTTTGAACGTGCGATATCATCGGTGGTAAATAGAATCTGGCGCTGCAAATTGCTCAGATGAATGTCGTCGTCGTCTACCAGCGTCAGTTTGCCGATGCCAGCTCCCGCCAGATACAGCGCGGCAGGTGAACCTAACCCGCCTAAACCCACGATCAGCACATGACTCGCGAGCAGCTTTTGCTGGCCTTCAATGGCGATATCGCCGAGCAGGATTTGCCGGCTGTAGCGCATAAAATCGCGGTCATTCATCGCCAACTCCCGCAATATCCAGTAACTGCGCGGTAGCGGCGCGCCAGTCGGCGGCCTGAGTAATAGCGCTGACCACGGCAATACTGCCGACGCCAGTCGCCAGCACCGACGGGGCGCGTTCAAGGCTGATGCCGCCGATCGCGACGGTCGGGTAATCCGCCAGTCGTTCAATATGACTGGCCAACTGCGCCAGCCCCTGCGGGGCGGAAGGCATCTGCTTGGTTTGCGTCGGGAAGACGTGGCCGAGCGCGATATAAGAAGGCTTAGCGGCGAGTGCGACGTTAATCTCCATATCATCGTGAGTGGATACACCCAGGCGTAAGCCCGCCGCCTGAATGGCCTGCAGGTCGGTGGTTTCGAGGTCTTCCTGGCCCAGATGCACGCCGTAGGCGTTGTGCTTAATCGCCAGCCGCCAGTAGTCGTTAATAAACAGGCGGGCATCATAACGACGCCCCAGTGCGATGGCGGCGATAACGTCGGCTTCCACCTCTTCATCGCGTTTCTCTTTGATACGCAACTGAATGGTGCGCACGCCCGCCTCCAGCAGACGTTCAATCCATTCAACGCTGTCTACCACCGGGTAAAGCCCGAGGCGGAACGGTACGGTTGGGAAATCAGGCTGATACATCAGGCTTCCTCCCGTTTGAGATAAATTTCGCCGCCTTTGGCGCGGAAGTTTTCCGACATATCCGCCATCCCCACTTCAATGGTTTGCGCGGCGGCGTAATCACGCACTTCCTGGCTGATTTTCATCGAGCAGAATTTCGGCCCGCACATGGAACAGAAGTGGGCGACCTTGCCGGATTCTTGTGGCAGGGTTTCATCGTGATAAGCGCGGGCGGTGAACGGGTCGAGCGCGAGGTTAAACTGATCTTCCCAGCGGAATTCAAAGCGCGCTTTCGACATGGCGTTATCGCGGATCTGCGCGCCCGGATGTCCTTTGGCTAAATCCGCGGCGTGGGCGGCGATTTTGTAGGTGATCAGCCCCTGCTTCACATCTTCTTTGTTCGGCAGGCCGAGGTGCTCTTTCGGCGTCACGTAACACAGCATCGCACAGCCGAACCAGCCGATCATTGCGGCGCCTATGCCGGAGGTGAAGTGGTCATAGCCCGGCGCGATATCGGTCGTCAATGGCCCTAAGGTGTAGAACGGCGCTTCGTGGCAGCTCTCCAGCTCTTCGGTCATGTTGCGCTGAATCATATGCATCGGCACGTGGCCCGGGCCTTCAATCATCACCTGCACGTCGTATTCCCAGGCGATTTTGGTCAGCTCGCCCAGCGTATGCAGCTCGGAGAACTGCGCTTCGTCGTTGGCGTCCTGGATGGAGCCGGGACGCAGGCCGTCGCCCAGCGACAGGGAAACGTCGTAGGCGGCGCAGATTTCGCAAATCTCGCGGAAATGTTCGAACAGGAAGTTCTCTTTGTGATGGGAGAGACACCATTTCGCCATAATTGAACCGCCGCGCGAGACAATACCGGTCAGGCGTTTGGCGGTCATTGGCACGTAGCGCAGCAGTACGCCCGCATGAATGGTGAAGTAGTCGACGCCTTGTTCGGCCTGCTCCAGCAGCGTGTCGCGGAACGCTTCCCAGGTGAGATCTTCGGCGATCCCGTTGACCTTCTCCAGCGCCTGATAGATCGGCACGGTGCCGATCGGTACCGGGCTGTTACGCAGGATCCACTCGCGGGTTTCATGAATATAGCGGCCGGTGGAGAGGTCCATTACCGTGTCCGCGCCCCAGCGGGTCGACCAGACCAGTTTTTCCACCTCTTCTTCGATGGAGGAGGTGACCGCCGAGTTACCGATGTTGGCATTCACTTTGACCAGGAAGTTGCGGCCAATGATCATCGGCTCCGATTCCGGGTGGTTGATGTTGGCGGGGATAATCGCGCGGCCCGCAGCCACTTCATCACGCACGAATTCCGGGGTGATGTTTTCCGGCAGGCGTGCGCCGAAGCTCATCCCCGGATGCTGGTGGCGCAGCACTTCACTGCGAATGCGCTCGCGGCCCATATTTTCACGGATGGCGATGAACTCCATTTCGGGAGTGACGATCCCCTGGCGGGCGTAATGCAACTGGGTGACGCGCTTGCCTGCTTTGGCGCGTTTCGGCGTCAGCAGGCCGGTAAAACGCAGATCGTCCAGACCATCGTCGGCCAGACGTTCTTTGGTGTAAGCCGAGCTACGGTCGTCTAATTCTTCGCTATCATTGCGTGCGTCAATCCACGGCTGGCGCAGTTTCGCCAGACCCTGCTGGACGTTAATCGCCACCTCAGGATCGCCATACGGGCCGGAGGTGTCGTACACCGGTACGGCTTCGTTCGCCTCAAACTGCGGGTTATCTTTACTGCCGCCAATCAGCGTTGGGCTGAGCTGAATTTCGCGCATCGGGATGCGGATATCCGGCTGCGAACCGGTGATATAGATGCGTCTGGACTCAGGAAAGGCGGTACCTTCCAGAGTATCGATAAAGTGTTGGGCCTGGGCGCGCTGTTCGCGGCGTGATGGTTTAGTAGTGGCAGACATAGCTCATTCCAAAAAAGTAAGGACGTGGCTTGTCAGACGACGGATGAAGCAAGAGAGACGATCGCCCAAGGCGATACGGCTGTAGATTGACTCTTGTTCCCTTCGCAGGTTTTAACCTGATCAGGTTCCGCGGATCCCGAATTAACGGTCTCAGCCTTTTCCACGTCATCCTTCGCGCTGCCTCTTTGTTGGCTTCGCCCGCTCACTCCAGTCACTTACTTAGGTAAGCTCCTGGAGATTCACTGACTTGCCGCCTTGACGCATCACGAATGCTTTTGTGGAAAATAAGCACTCCGACAAGAAGTAACCTCTATCTTAGAGGTAATGAATGTAAACTACGCGTTAATGCGGAAAATCTCAAGCCGGGCGTTTGAATTCGCTAAGCGTTTTAAAGGCCAGCATGATGAGCTGATCTTCCAGCCGGAAACGAGCCTCCAGCGCTTCGCCAATATCGGAAAGCGCCTGCTGGAGCTGGTGAACGTTATCCTCATCGATGGCGTTTTCCAGCGTTGAGTCATAGTAATCCATTATCAGTTGGGTATTGGCATCCAGCTGCGGCCAGATTTTGCTGGCGTTTAAAAGCGGACTCTCACCTTCCATTTTATGGATAATGCGTTCATAAATACTGAAGTGACCGGCAGACAGATAGTCGACCAGACGCTGGCAAAAATTATCGAGCGCTTTCTCATTGAGGCGCATAAACGACTCTTTGCCCGGTTTCAGGCCAACCAGATCGTAGTAAGCCACGAGCAGGTGCTTACGAATATTCAGCCAACGGTCGACCAGTTTATGATGCCCATGGACACGCTCTTTCAGGTGTTCTAACTGGTTTAACATACGTTGACCCTCGTATCGATAAGTTTAAAATCTGCTCATGTCAATCTTGTAAAAATAATGTTAATAACATGCCTGTGAAGCAAAGGTAGCGCAAGAGATATGGATCGAATAATTGAAAAATGGGATCGCGGCTGGTGGATTGTGAGCCACGAACAAAAATTATGGTTGCCTGCTGGGGAATTACCCTATGGCGAGGCGATAAATTTCGATCTTGCGGGCCAGCGCGCACTTCAGATAGGTGAGTGGGAAGGCGATCCGGTCTGGTTGGTGCAGCAGCCGCGTCGCCACGACATGGGTTCGGTGCGCCAGGTTATCGACCAGGATGTAGGCCTGTTTCAGTTGGCGGGGCGCGGCGTACAGCTGGCCGAGTTCTACCGCTCGCATAAATTCTGCGGCTACTGCGGGCACACGATGCACCCGAGCAAAACCGAATGGGCGATGCTGTGTAGCCATTGCCGCGAACGCTATTATCCGCAAATCGCTCCCTGCATTATCGTCGCCATTCGCCGCGATGATTCGATCCTCCTTGCCCAGCATGTTCGCCATCGTAACGGTGTGCATACCGTGCTGGCCGGTTTTGTCGAAGTAGGCGAAACCCTGGAGCAGGCCGTGGCGCGCGAAGTCATGGAGGAAAGCGGGATCAAGGTGAAAAATCTGCGCTACGTGACCTCGCAGCCGTGGCCGTTCCCGCAATCGCTGATGACGGCGTTTATGGCAGAGTACGACAGCGGCGACATCGTCATTGACCCGAAAGAGCTACTCAATGCCAACTGGTATCGCTACGACGATTTACCACTCTTACCCCCGCCTGGCACCGTCGCGCGTCGTTTGATCGAAGATACGGTGGCAATGTGTCGGGCCGAGTACGAGTAAAGAACGAGTGGTGATACACTGTGGGACTGACGCAATAAGGAACTGCAAAAAATGACCGAACTGAAGAACGATCGTTATCTGCGTGCGCTGCTGCGCCAGCCCGTTGATGTCACCCCGGTATGGATGATGCGCCAGGCGGGCCGCTATCTACCGGAATATAAAGCCACGCGCGCCGAGGCGGGCGATTTTATGGCGCTGTGCAAAAACGCCGAGCTGGCCTGCGAAGTGACGCTGCAGCCGCTGCGTCGCTACAAGCTCGATGCGGCGATCCTCTTCTCGGATATTTTGACTATTCCGGATGCAATGGGGCTTGGGCTGTACTTTGAGGCCGGGGAAGGCCCGCGCTTCACCTCACCGATTACCAGCAAGGCCGACGTTGAAAAACTGCCGATTCCGGACCCGGAAGGCGAGCTGGGCTACGTGATGAACGCGGTGCGCACCATCCGCCGTGAGCTGAAGGGCGAGGTGCCGCTGATAGGTTTCTCCGGCAGCCCGTGGACGCTGGCGACCTACATGGTGGAAGGCGGCAGCAGTAAAGCCTTCACCGTGATTAAAAAGATGATGTATGCCGACCCTAAAGCGCTGCATCTGCTGCTCGATAAGCTGGCGCAGAGCGTCACGCTGTACCTGAACGCGCAGATTAAAGCGGGCGCGCAATCGGTAATGATTTTTGACACCTGGGGTGGCGTGCTGACCGGGCGCGACTATCAGCAGTTCTCGTTGTACTACATGCATAAAATCGTTGATGGTCTGCTGCGTGAAAACGAAGGCCGTCGCGTACCGGTGACGCTGTTTACCAAAGGCGGCGGTCAGTGGCTGGAAGCGATGGCGGAAACCGGCTGTGATGCGTTAGGTCTCGACTGGACGACAGATATCGCCGATGCGCGTCGTCGCGTTGGCCATAAAGTGGCGCTGCAGGGCAATATGGATCCATCCATGCTGTATGCGCCGCCGGCACGGATCGAAGACGAGGTAGCGACTATACTTGCAGGTTTCGGCCAGGGTGAAGGCCACGTCTTCAACCTCGGTCACGGCATCCATCAGGATGTACCGCCGGAACATGCAGGGGTGTTTGTGGAGGCGGTGCATCGGCTGTCCGAACAATACCACCGCTAAGGAGTCATTATGGATCTCGCGTCGCTACGCGCTCAGCAACTTGAACTGGCCTCTTCAGTGATCCGCGAGGATCGCCTCGACAAGGATCCTCCGGATCTGATCGGGGGAGCGGATGTCGGGTTTGAGCAGGGTGGCGAAGTGACGCGGGCCGCGATGGTTCTGCTGAAGTATCCCTCTCTGGAACTGGTTGAATACACGGTGGCGCGGGTCGCCACCACCATGCCGTATATTCCCGGCTTTCTCTCCTTTCGTGAAACCCCCGCGCTGATGGCCGCCTGGCAACAGCTGTCGCAAAAACCGGATCTGCTGTTCGTCGACGGGCATGGTATTTCCCACCCACGTCGCCTGGGGGTCGCCAGCCATTTTGGTCTGCTGGTAGATGTCCCGACCATTGGCGTGGCGAAAAAACGTCTGTGCGGCAAGTTTGAGCCGCTCTCTGCCGAACCCGGTGCGCTCGCGCCGCTGCTGGATAAAGGCGAACAGCTGGCATGGGTCTGGCGCAGCAAAGCGCGCTGTAATCCGTTGTTTATCTCTACGGGTCACCGCGTGGGTATGGACAACGCGCTGGCGTGGGTGCAGTGCTGTATGAACGGTTATCGTTTGCCGGAACCGACCCGCTGGGCGGATGCGGTGGCATCAGAACGTCCGTCTTTTACGCGGCTTGCAGCAAAAACGCCCCATATCGGGTAAACTGCGGCTAATTTCTGTATTTGAGAACTCATCATGTTACAAAACCCGATTCACCTGCGTCTGGAGAAGCTGGAAAGCTGGCAGCACGTCACGTTTATGGCCTGCCTCTGTGAGCGCATGTACCCAAACTACGCCATGTTCTGCAAGCAAACTGAATTTGGCGATGGGCAGATTTATCGCCGAATTTTAGATTTAATTTGGGAAACGCTGACGGTAAAAGACGCGAAAATCAATTTCGACAGCCAGTTGGAAAAGTTTGAAGAGGCCATTCCTTCTGCGGATGATTACGATCTGTACGGCGTTTATCCGGCGATTGATGCCTGCGTGGCATTAAGCGAACTGATGCATTCTCGTCTTAGCGGTGAAACGCTGGAGCATGCGATTGAGGTCAGCAAGGCATCGATTACGACGGTTGCGATGCTGGAAATGACCCAGGCTGGTCGCGAAATGACCGATGAAGAGCTGAAAGAGAACCCTGCCGTTGAGCAAGAATGGGATATTCAGTGGGAAATTTTCCGACTTTTAGCCGACTGTGAAGAACGCGATATTGAGCTGATAAAAGGGCTTCGTGCAGACCTGCGCGAGGCTGGTGAGAGCAATATTGGTATAAATTTTCAGCAATGACACCATAAAACGTGATTTAACGCCTGATTTGTCGTGCCTGAAGGCTTCCCATCCGCCCCCGGTCTGGTCTACATTTGGGGGGCGAAAAAAAGTGGCTATCGGTGCGTGTATGCAGGAGAGTGCTTTTCTGGCATTTCCGTCGCACTCGATGCTTAGCAAGCGATAAACACATTGTAAGGATAACTTATGAACAAGACTCAACTGATTGATGTAATTGCAGACAAAGCAGAACTGTCTAAAACACAGGCTAAAGCTGCTCTGGAATCCACTCTGGCTGCTATTACTGAGTCTCTGAAAGAAGGCGATGCTGTACAACTGGTTGGTTTCGGTACCTTCAAAGTGAACCACCGTGCTGAGCGCACTGGCCGCAACCCGCAGACCGGTAAAGAAATCAAAATCGCCGCAGCTAACGTACCGGCATTTGTTTCTGGTAAAGCACTGAAAGACGCGGTTAAGTAATTCGCGTGGCAGTGAACAGTTTTATCGAAGGGGCGGTTTCGCCCCTTTTGTCCATCTGGCGTCATTCGCTTTGGCTTTCAGGTGTTCTGTTACTGTCAGCCTGTGGTAGCCATTCTGAGCTTCCTCCCTTCACGGCCAGCGGCTATGTTGGCGATCAGGGGGCGGTACGCATCTGGCGTAAAGATTCCAGCGACGATGTTCACTTGCTCTCGGTATTTAGTCCGTGGCGTAAAGGCGATACCACCACCAGTGAATACCGCTGGCAGGGTGATTCGCTCTCTCTGATAGAACTCAACGTATACAGTAAACCGTCGGAACATGTTCGGATACGCTTCGATGACCGGGGCGAACTGAGTTTCATGCAGCGTGAAGTCGACGGGCAAAAACAACAGCTTTCCAGCGATCAAATCGCGCTTTACCGCTATCGCGCCGATCAAATCCGCCAGACCAGCGATGCGCTGCGTCAGGGACGGGTGATATTGCGTCAGGGACGCTGGCATGCGAATAACACGGTGACGACCTGTGAAGGTGAAACGCTAAAGCCCGATCTGGAATCGTGGGCGATAAACCATATTGAGCGCCGCCAGCGCCATGCATCCGTAGAGGTGAGCGTGGCATGGCTGGAAGCGCCCGAAGGATCGCAACTACTGCTGGTCGCCAATGAAGATTTTTGTCACTGGCAGCCGAAAGAGAAAACATTTTAACGCCGGATGGCGACGCACATGCGTCTTATCCATCCGTAGTCCGATTAGCGTAGCGCGATCAGGCATTAAGTCCTTTACCAGTGTCCCATTCCCATATGACCGCCACCGCGATAGTTACCGCCACCGCCGCATCCGCCGTAGCCCATTCCGGCACCACGTGGCACACCTGCCTGCGCCAGCGCGACATCACGCTTAACGCGCTGCTCATCCAGAGACTGATTCAGAGCCTCCATTTCTTTTGCCACGGCATTAATTTTTGCCGTGTCTGGCGAACTGGCTGTTAACAAGGCGTTGTACTCATAACGTTTGGAGACCAACTGTTGGCGTAACGCGCTGGTCTGGGAGTAGTAATCATCATAAATTTTCTGCGCGGTAGCCTGCTGCTCGGTGGTCATTGGTATGCCGCCCCGTTGCTGCATACCATCCCCATATCCCCAATGATGTTGCGCCAGCGCGGGGGTGGAGCCCAGAGCGATAAGAGAGAGTGCAATCAGCGCCAGTTTGTTGTTCCGTTTCATTGTTCGTTCTCCTGTTGGTTAGCTTATATTCCCTTTTGCATCTTCTGTGCCAAAGCGGCAATCCAGGCTTTGCGGAGGTTGTTCTCGCCGTCTCGGTAGGAAAGCGAGTAAAAATGACTCGCCAGAATTCGCCTGTGGGTCATTTTTACCCGCTACTTTGTGTCTGAGGGCAGGGTTCTCAGGAAGAAAAAATGGCATGATTTCTGCTGTATACCGGCAACGAAGAAAGGAAACGGTGGGTAAAGGGAGAACGTATGCGTCTTTATAAGGACACGGTGGCAAAGTGGTTGAGCAGACTCTTGCTGGCGGCAATCCTGATGTTGGTCGGCTGGTTTTCGATTATGACCATACGGGACTATGGTCGGGAAAGTGATGCCGCCAGACAAACGCTCCTGGAAAAAGGCAGTGTGTTGATTCGCGCCCTGGAGTCCGGCACCCGTGTGGGCATGGGGATGCGCATGCATCATGCCCAGCAGCAGACGCTGCTGGAGGAAATGGCCGTACAACCGGGTGTATTATGGTTTGCCGTCGTCGATGAGCATGGCGTCATTATTACTCACAGCAATTCGGCGATGGTGGGTAAATCACTTTATTCGCCCGATGTCCTGCAGCAGCTACACCCCGGGGAACAAGAACGCTGGCGGAAAATTGAGATTCCAATGGGTGAGGGGGAAACAACGCCGGCTCTGGAAATTTATCGCCAGTTCCAGCCGATGTATGGGCCCGGACGCCATGGCATGGCGCGTTGCGCCAGCAATGACGGGCAGCTTATCACCCCAACGCAGACCATTTTTATCGCTTTCGATGCCAGCGACCTGGCCGCGACTCAGGCCAGAGAGTGGCGAAATACGCTGATTGTTTTGTCTGCGCTGGCGGCAGTGCTGCTGGCAACCGTGCTGACGTACTTCTGGTATCAGCGCTATCAGCGCTCGTATAAAGAACTACAGGATGCGATGAAGCGCAAAGAAAAACTGATGGCGCTCGGGCATCTGGCGGCAGGCGTTGCACATGAGATTCGTAACCCACTTTCATCCATCAAAGGTTTAGCAAAATATTTTGCCGAACGAACACCGGCAGGCGGTGAGTCTCACGAGCTGGCGCAGGTGATGGCGAAAGAGGCGGACCGTTTAAATCGGGTGGTGAGCGAACTGCTGGAACTGGTGAAACCCGCGCATCTGACGCTACAACACGTGGATCTCAACCAGGTCATCACTCATTCACTCCACCTGGTGAGTCAGGATGCGGCAAGCCGGGACATCCAGCTACGATTTGCGGCCAATGCCACGCTGCCTGCCATTGAGGCCGATCCCGATCGGCTCACCCAGGTTCTGCTGAATCTTTATCTGAACGCCATTCATGCAATAGTCCGTCAGGGCACGATTACGGTTGAAGCGAGTGTAAGCAGCGGCGATCGCGTTAAAATCGTGGTGACCGATAGCGGGAAGGGGATTGCGCCGGAACAGCTGGAGGCCATTTTTACGCCTTACTACACGACCAAAGCTGATGGTACTGGTCTGGGACTGGCGGTAGTGCAGAACATTATCGAACAGCACGGCGGCACTATCCAGGTGGCAAGTATTGAGGGCAAAGGTACGGTCTTTACTCTCTGGCTCCCGACGAAAGCGAAACGACAGGATTAACAAGGATGACGCGCGGAAAAATCGATATTCTGGTAGTGGATGACGATATCAGCCACTGCACTATTTTACAGGCGCTGCTGCGTGGCTGGGGTTATGACGTCGCACTGGCTTATAGCGGGCGAGCGGCGCTGGAACAGGTGCGTGAACGCGTATTTGATCTGGTGCTGTGTGATGTTCGCATGGCGGAGATGGACGGTATCGCAACGCTAAAAGAGATTAAAGCCCTGAATCCAGCCATTCCGGTACTGATTATGACGGCTTTCTCCAGCGTGGAGACCGCCGTAGAGGCGCTGAAAACCGGGGCGCTGGACTACTTAATCAAACCGCTGGATTTTGACCGTTTGCAGGAAACACTGGAAAAAGCGCTGGCGCATACGCGGGATACGAGCGCTGAAGTGTTGTCAGCGTCGGCTGCGCAGTTTGGCATGATTGGCAGAAGTCCGGCGATGCAGCAGTTGCTCAATGAAATTGCGATGGTAGCGCCCTCGGACGCCACGGTGCTTATCCACGGAGATTCCGGGACAGGGAAAGAGCTGGTTGCCCGCGCGCTACACGCCAGCAGCGCGCGCAGTGATAAGCCGCTGGTGACGCTGAACTGCGCGGCGCTGAATGAGTCGCTGCTGGAGTCCGAACTTTTTGGCCACGAGAAAGGGGCGTTTACCGGGGCGGATAAACGGCGGGAAGGGCGCTTTGTGGAAGCGGACGGCGGCACGTTATTTCTTGATGAAATTGGCGATATCTCACCGCTGATGCAGGTGCGTCTGCTGCGGGCTATCCAGGAGCGAGAGGTGCAACGGGTTGGCAGTAACCAGACAATTGATGTTGATGTCCGGCTGATCGCCGCCACGCACCGCAATCTGGCCGAGGAGGTCAGTGCCGGACGTTTTCGCCAGGATCTCTACTACCGTCTGAACGTGGTCACCATAGAAATGCCCGCATTATGTCAACGTCGGGAAGATATCCCGCTGCTGGCCGAACATTTTCTCCAGCGTTTTGCCGCGCGTAACCGCAAAGCGGTGAAAGGCTTTACGCCGCAGGCGATGGATCTGCTTATCCATTACGACTGGCCGGGGAATATCCGCGAGCTGGAGAACGCGGTGGAGCGGGCGGTGGTGCTGCTGACGGGCGAGTATATTACCGAGCGCGAGCTGCCGCTGGCTATTGCCGCGACGCTAATAAAAACGGAATACAGTGGCGAGATCCAGCCGCTGGTGGAAGTGGAGAAAGAGGTCATTCTGGCGGCGCTGGAAAAAACGGGCGGCAACAAAACGGAAGCCGCCCGTCAGTTAGGCATTACGCGTAAAACGCTGCTGGCGAAAATTTCGCGTTAGCGCTGTTCGCGTTCGATGGCGCGCCAGCCGATGTCGTTACGGCTGAAGCTACCGTCCCAGCGGATGTCGGTCATCAGGGCGTAAGCGCGTTTCTGCGCTTCGGCGACGGTGTGGCCCAGCGCGGTGGCGCACAGTACACGGCCGCCGCTGGTCAACACGCGGTCGTCATCGCCGAGTTTGGTGCCCGCGTGGAAAACCTTACCGTCAGCCACTTCTTCCAGCGGCAGACCGTGGATCTCGTCGCCGGTGCTGTAGCTGCCCGGATAACCGCCCGCGGCGATCACCACGCCTAATGAAGCGCGTTCGTCCCACTCGGAGGTTTTCTCATCCAGCTTGCCGTCGCAGGCGGCCAGGCACAGATCCACCAGATCCGACTTCATGCGCAGCATGATCGGCTGGGTTTCCGGATCGCCAAAGCGACAGTTGAATTCGATTACCTTCGGGTTGCCCTGCTTGTCGATCATCAGGCCCGCATACAGGAAGCCGGTGTAGGTATTCCCTTCCGCCGCCATGCCTTTCACGGTTGGCCAGATGATGCGTTCCATGGTGCGCTGGTGCACTTCATCAGTGACTACCGGCGCCGGGGAGTAAGCCCCCATCCCGCCGGTGTTCGGGCCGGTATCGCCGTTGCCCACGCGTTTGTGGTCCTGGCTGGTGGCCATCGGCAGCACGTGTTCGCCGTCGACCATCACGATAAAGCTCGCTTCTTCACCGTCTAGGAACTCTTCAATCACGATGCGGTGGCCTGCATCGCCAAAGGCGTTACCCGCCAGCATGTCCTGCACGGCGGCTTCCGCTTCTTCAAGCGTCATCGCGACGATAACGCCTTTACCGGCGGCCAGACCGTCGGCTTTGATGACGATCGGTGCGCCTTTCTCGCGCAGGTAAGCCAGCGCTGGCTCAACCTCGGTAAAGTTCTGATACTCCGCCGTCGGAATCTGATGACGGGCGAGGAAATCTTTGGTGAAGGCTTTGGAGCCTTCCAACTGTGCGGCGCCTTCGGTTGGGCCAAAGATCTTCAGACCTGCGGCGCGAAACGCATCGACCACGCCAATCACCAGCGGCGCTTCCGGGCCAACGATGGTCAGGTCAATCTTCTCGTTCTGGGCAAAGCTCAGTAGCGCCGGGATATCGGTTACGCCGATAGCCACGTTTTGCAGCGCGGGTTCCAGCGCGGTGCCCGCGTTGCCCGGTGCGACAAAAACGGTATCAACCAGCGGCGACTGCGCCGCTTTCCACGCCAGCGCGTGCTCGCGCCCGCCGTTGCCAATCACTAATACTTTCATCGTCTGCTCCGTGGATTAATGGCGGAAGTGGCGCATGTCGGTAAAGATCATCGCGATACCGTGTTCATCGGCAGCGGCAATGACTTCATCATCACGGATAGAACCGCCAGGCTGGATCACACAGCTCACGCCCACGGCGGCAGCGGCATCAATACCGTCACGGAACGGGAAGAAGGCGTCGGAGGCCATCGCGGAGCCTTTCACTTCCAGACCTTCGTCAGCCGCTTTAATCCCGGCGATTTTCGCGGAGTAGACACGGCTCATCTGGCCTGCGCCTATGCCGATGGTCATGTTCTCTTTGGCATACACAATAGCGTTGGACTTCACAAACTTGGCTACCTTCCAGCAGAACAGCGCGTCACGCAGCTCTTGCTCGGTCGGCTGGCGTTTAGACACCACGCGCAGTTCGCCTTCGCCTACCATACCCAGGTCGCGGTCCTGAACCAGCAGGCCGCCGTTAACGCGTTTGAAGTCCAGACCCGGCACACGCTGTGCCCACTGGCCGCAGGTCAGGACGCGAACGTTCTGTTTAGCGGCAGTGATCTTCAGCGCTTCTTCGGTCGCGGACGGGGCGATGATCACTTCCACGAACTGGCGGGAGATAATCGCCTGCGCGGTTTCGGCATCCAGCTCGCGGTTGAAGGCGATAATGCCGCCGAATGCGGAAGTTGGGTCGGTTTTATACGCACGGTCATAAGCATCGAGAATTGAGGTGCTTACCGCCACGCCGCACGGGTTGGCGTGCTTGACGATCACGCAGGCCGGCTCGTTGAACTCTTTCACGCACTCCAGCGCTGCGTCGGTATCAGCGATGTTGTTATAAGAGAGGGCTTTGCCCTGCACCTGTTGTGCAGTGGCAACGGATGCTTCTTTCACATTCTCTTCTATATAGAAGGCAGCCTGCTGGTGGCTGTTCTCGCCGTAGCGCATATCCTGCTTCTTAATGAAGTTCAGGTTCAGCGTACGCGGGAAGCGACCGGCGGCTTCTTTGCTTTCACCGTGGTAGGCCGGAACCATGCTGCCGAAGTAGTTGGCAATCATGCTGTCGTAGGCGGCGGTGTGTTCGAAAGCTTTAATCGCGAGATCGAAACGGGTGTCGAGAGTCAGAGAGCCTTCATTAGCATCCATCTCTTTAATAATGGCGTCGTAGTCACTGCTCTTCACCACGATGGCGACGTCTTTATGGTTCTTCGCGGCGGAGCGCACCATGGTCGGGCCGCCGATATCAATGTTCTCTACCGCATCTTCCAGCGAGCAGCCTTCACGGGCTACGGTTTCGGCGAAGGGGTACAGGTTAACGACCACCATATCGATAGGGGCGATGTGATGCTGTTCCATGATCGCATCGTCCTGGCCGCGACGGCCGAGGATGCCGCCGTGTACTTTGGGATGCAGGGTCTTCACGCGTCCATCCATCATTTCCGGGAAACCGGTGTAATCGGAAACTTCGGTCACTGCCAGGCCTTTTTCTGCTAACAGGCGGGCGGTGCCCCCCGTAGACAGCAGCTCCACACCGCGTGCGGAAAGTGCCTGAGCGAATTCGATGATACCGGCCTTGTCAGAAACACTGAGCAGAGCGCGGCGGACTGGACGACGTTGTTGCATGGTAAATCCCCTGGATTTGACTATTACAGAGAGCGTTAGGTGAATTCTTGGCTAAAAACTCAGCTAACGCCCCTCACGGGGCATCCTTGTTGTGCGGTGGCATTGTAACGAAAACGTTTGCGCAACGCTCGCGAATTTTTCTCTTTCCTTTAATTCGACTATTTCAGTTGTATAGATGAGGGATGAATCGAAGTGATGATCGCAATAGAATCTTATTTTTGTGGATAACTCTGTGCGTAAATGGGTATAAGGCGGGGTTTTGCTGTGGAATGCAGCAGTCAGTCATTTTTCTGTCATTTAGGGGTTGCGGGCTGAAGGA
>NZ_JAHLQZ010000389.1:0-1241 GCF_018919505.1 Citrobacter sp. S55_ASV_140 | reverse complement strand
GCCTTGACGTGCGACGAAAATCGAATTTTTACACAAATTGTGCCTAACTTATTGGCATAATCTGTGGATAAAACCAACGCTGGTCGATCTTTCATCAGCGTGAAGATCGTGTGCGTGACACACATCACATTTATGTGTGTGCGTTGGTACCGATCGTTTTTAACTTAATGAATAAATAAGACTATTTTTTATATGTGACGAATGTCTTATTCGGACTGTTCTGGGTTTTCCCATAGTAATTCCGTACTTCTTCACAACTATATCCACAGAAAAGGTGAATAAAATCGCCCTGAATGCCCTTCTTCTGTTTATAACTCTGGGCTTCGCTGTGAGTTATTCAATTGTTATTAGAATATCGCACCCTTAACAGAGTGGTTTACCGCCTCTCAGGAGTGTGAAACAATCGTTTGTATATAAGGTTTATGTTGAGGTAGTCCGGTGATTGATGACGATGGCTACCGCCCGAATGTAGGGATAGTAATTTGTAACCGCCAGGGGCAGGTCATGTGGGCCCGGCGATTTGGTCAGCACTCCTGGCAATTCCCACAAGGTGGGATAAACGCAGGAGAGACAGCAGAGCAGGCGATGTACCGGGAACTCTTTGAAGAAGTGGGTCTCAGCCGTAAAGATGTACGGATCCTTGCTTCTACTCGTAACTGGTTGCGTTACAAGTTACCGAAACGTTTGGTGCGTTGGGACACAAAGCCGGTTTGTATCGGCCAGAAACAAAAATGGTTTCTTCTGCAATTGGTCAGCAGCGATGCTGAAATTAATATGCAAACCAGCAGTACACCTGAGTTCGACGGCTGGCGCTGGGTGAGTTACTGGTATCCGGTTCGACAGGTGGTGTCATTTAAACGCGATGTCTATCGCAGGGTGATGAAAGAATTCGCAAGTGTTGTCATGGCGCTTCAGGAGAGCACTCCTAAACCGCAAAGCGCACCTGCGTACAGACGTAAAAGAGGTTAAGCTACGCAAATTATGCTCACCCGCCTGCGCGAAATAGTCGAAAAGGTGGCCAGTGCTCCGCGTCTTAATGAGGCGCTTAATATACTGGTTACCGACATCTGTCTTGCGATGGATACAGAGGTCTGCTCGGTCTATCTGGCCGATCACGACCGACGTTGTTATTACCTCATGGCGACACGAGGTCTGAAAAAACCACGTGGTCGCACCGTCGCACTCGCGTTTGATGAAGGTATCGTTGGCCTGGTTGGCAGGCTGGCGGAACCTATCAACCT
>NZ_JAHLQZ010000388.1:0-1256 GCF_018919505.1 Citrobacter sp. S55_ASV_140 | reverse complement strand
ATCCATAACCACGCTAACGTTTTCTCTCGTACCGGACTGGATATCGGCGCGCGCTTCTTTATTGAGCACCTGCCTGCAAATCTTGAAGGAGAGATTGTCGATCTCGGCTGTGGGAATGGCGTGATTGGCCTGACATTGCTGGAGAAAAACCCACAAGCCAGCGTGGTGTTTGTGGATGAATCGCCAATGGCGGTGGCGTCAAGTCGTCTGAACGTCGAAAGTAATATGCCTGAGGCGCTGGATCGCTGCGAGTTTATGATTAACAACGCGCTGTCCGGGGTTGAGCCGTTCCGCTTTAACGCCGTGCTGTGCAACCCGCCGTTCCACCAGAAGCATGCGTTGACCGATAATATCGCGTGGGAGATGTTCCACCACGCCCGCCGCTGCCTGAAGATTAACGGTGAGCTGTATATCGTGGCTAACCGTCACCTCGACTACTTCCACAAGCTGAAGAAGATTTTCGGCAACTGCGAGACCATCGCCACCAATAATAAGTTTGTGATTCTCAAATCGGTGAAATTAGGTCGTCGTCGGTAATCGCGTGTGCCGGATGGAGGCGTGAGCGCCTTATCCGGCCTACGAAAGACATGACGTTAAATTTCCAGTGCCAGCCTCGTGCCTTGCGCGATAGCGCGGCGGGCATCCAGTTCCAGCGCCACATCGCAGCCGCCGATCAGATGCACCGTTTTACCTGCCGCGTGGAGAGGATCGACCAGCTCACGGCGTGGCTCTTGTCCGGCGCAAATCACCACGTTATCCACGTTAAAGATTACCGGTTCGCCGTTCAATACGACGTGTAATCCATCATCATCAATTTTCTGGTAACTGACCGCCGGGATCATTTTCACGCCGCGTGAGAGCAGGGTGGCACGATGGATCCAGCCCGTGGTTTTACCTAAACCTTGCCCCGGTTTGCTGGCCTTGCGCTGCAACATCACTATCTGACGCGGACTGCGGGATAAGTGCGGACCTTCCGGGCGTAATCCGCCAGGCTGTTGCAGGCTGGTGTCGATCCCCCATTCCACACAGAACTCCGCGATGTTCTGGCTGGTGGGATTGCCAGGCTGGCTCAGATACATGGCGGTATCAAAACCGATCCCGCCGCAACCAATGATGGCGACGCGTTTACCCACCGGCGCTTTATCACGCAGGACGTCAAGATAGCTCAACACTTTCGGGTGATCGATCCCCTCGATCGGCGGCATCCGCGGTTCGATCCCGCTGGCGAGGATCGCCTCGTCAAAGGGTTCCAGATC
>NZ_JAHLQZ010000387.1:0-1285 GCF_018919505.1 Citrobacter sp. S55_ASV_140 | reverse complement strand
GAATCAGGTTGATCGGCCTGATCGTTGGGGACGATACTCAGCGTAAAGCTGGATTCCGCTACGCCATTATTTATGATGCGCTGCTCAATATCGCTCTTAACGCGTTCGCAGGACGCTGGCGCCGCCAGAACTTGCGGGGAGGCAGCTACCAGTAAGATTGCGGCAATTCCTGTTATGTATTTCATCATCAGCTCCTTTTATGATCGACATGAACTAAGAGTAGCATTTCTGGTGTAAATAACTGTATTTGCTAATATGATTGAGAATTATCTTCTTATCCAGGTGAAAAATGTGAAGAAACAGACCCTGTTAGTTTTCCTGTGCGCCGTACTGGTCGGGTGTGATAACGCCAAAGGGCTGGTTTCTTTTACGCCGGAAATGGCCAGTTTTTCCAATGAATTTGATTTCGATCCGCTGCGTGGACCAGTGAAAGATTTCAGTCAGACGCTTCTTAATGATAAAGGTGAAGTTTCCAAGCGCGTTGTCGGTACGCTCTCGCAGGAAGGGTGTTTCGATACGCTTGAACTGCACGATATCGAAAACAATACCGGCATGGCGCTGGTTCTGGATGCCAACTACTATCGCGATGCCGAAACGCTGGAAAAAAAGATCCGCTTGCAGGGTAAATGCCAGCTAGCGGAACTGCCTGCTGCCGGTGTGGTGTGGGATACCGACGATAACGGCTTTGTCGTTTCCGCCACAGGAAAAGAGATGAAAGTCCAGTACCGCTATGACGCGGAAGGCTACCCGCTGGGTAAAACTACTGTCAGTAAAGACAATACCTTACAGGTTGATGCCAAACCGTCGGTTGATCCGCTGAAGAAGCTGGATTACACGGCGGTGAGTATGCTGAACAATCATCCATTGGGTAATGTCAGGCAAACGTGTAAGTACGATAACTACGCCAACCCGGTCAACTGCCAGCTGGTTATCGTCGACGAAAGCGTGAAGCCAGCAGTTGAACATCATTACTCGATTGAAAACACCATCGATTACTACTAGTCGCCTTTACTGAGCGGTAGGTTGTAGCAGGTTAGGACCTGACGTTTTGTGTTCCGCCAAATACTGCTGCTGGAAAATACACATACGGATGGTATTGCGGTACTGGCCGTTGATAAAGAATTCATGAATCAGTTCACCTTCCACCATAAAGCCGAGTTTACGGTAGATGTGGATAGCTTTTTCGTTCTCTTTATCGACGATCAGATACAGCTTATATAAGTTGAGGACGGTAAAACCATAATCCATCGCCAGCTTTGCCGCCCGCGAAGCCAGACCTTTACCC
>NZ_JAHLQZ010000386.1:0-1290 GCF_018919505.1 Citrobacter sp. S55_ASV_140 | reverse complement strand
ATATTGAAAAGGCCAGCCGCCGAAGCAAGTTTGAATTTGGTCGCGCACGCATGTTTGGCTGTGTGGGCTGGGCGCTGTGCGCCTCGATTGCAGGAATTATGTTCACCATCAATAACCAGTTTGTCTTCTGGTTAGGTTCTGGCTGTGCGGTCATTCTGGCATTGCTGCTGTTCTTTTCAAAAGCAGATGCCCCCTCTTCTGCAAAAGTCGCGGATGCGGTAGGCGCCAACAACTCAGCATTCAGCCTGAAGCTGGCGCTGGAATTATTCAAACAACCAAAACTCTGGTTTCTCTCCCTGTACGTGGTCGGCGTTTCCTGTACTTATGATGTGTTTGACCAGCAGTTCGCCAACTTCTTTACTTCGTTCTTTGCCACTGGCGAACAGGGCACCCGTGTGTTTGGCTACGTCACAACCATGGGGGAATTACTCAACGCCTCGATCATGTTCTTTGCTCCGCTGATCGTGAACCGCATCGGCGGAAAGAACGCCCTGCTGCTGGCCGGTACGATCATGTCGGTACGGATCATTGGTTCATCATTCGCCACCACGGCGCTGGAAGTCGTTATCCTCAAAACGCTGCATATGTTCGAGATACCGTTCCTGATTGTCGGTTGCTTCAAATACATCACCAGTCAGTTCGAAGTGCGTTTCTCGGCCACGATTTACCTGGTGTGTTTTTGTTTCTTCAAACAGCTGGCAATGATTTTCATGTCAGTTTTGGCCGGGAAAATGTATGAGAACATTGGTTTCCAGGGGGCTTATCTGGTGCTGGGGATAATTGCGTTGAGCTTCACAATGATTTCCGTATTTACCCTAAGTGGACCGGGGCCATTTTCCTTGCTGCGTCGTCGCGAAAGCGTCGCGCTGTAAAAGCCTCTTTGCCGGATGCACCACTCACGCGGTTTATCCGGCCTACAACGTGCAATTCTCACTCTGTGAGTCCTGACCCGGTGGTTTAAGTTTTGCGGGCAAAAAGCCGCTTTTAACCTGCTATGGTAAACGAGACGGTAAACTCAGGTCACAGGATGAGCAGAAAGACGGTTGCAGTAATGGCGTTCTTGATCAGCGCATTACTTTCAGGATGTGGCAGCATTAATGCGCGCACGGAAGGCGAGGATTCGAATACCTATTATGTGGGTACGCACCACGACATGGCTAAACTAAAAAACCCAGGCGCTTACGATTATAATTATTTCGATTTAGCGCTGCTATTTATCGATGTACCACTGTCTTTTGTGGCAGATACGGTCTATGCGCCGTTTGATTACTATCATGGACCGTATAAGAA
>NZ_JAHLQZ010000385.1:0-1304 GCF_018919505.1 Citrobacter sp. S55_ASV_140 | reverse complement strand
ATTGAATACCACTCAACAACCGGCGCTTGCCGTGTTACGCGATCGCCAGATCCGTGAAGACCTGTTTACCCAGGCATGGACGCGGGCCGAACACGATGACGATAACGATACCCGGGCTATTATTCAGCGTCTGGTCGACATCCGCATGCAACAGGCAAAATTACTCGGTTTTGCCAATTATGCGGCCTGGAAAATCGCCGACCAGATGGCTAAAACGCCTGAGGCGGCACTTTCGTTTATGCGGGCGATCGTTCCGGCCGCGCGCCAGCGTGCGTTGGATGAACAGGCTGAAATCCAGAAAGTCATCGATCAAGAGCAGGGGCAGTTTAGCGTCAGGGCCTGGGACTGGGCATTTTATGCTGAGCAGGTCCGCCGCGAGAAATACGCCCTTGATGAGGCACAGCTTAAACCTTACTTTGCTCTGGATACGGTGTTGAACGAGGGCGTTTTCTGGACGGCCAATCAGCTCTTTGGTATCAAATTCGTTGAGCGATTCGACATTCCGGTTTATCACCCGGATGTTCGGGTATGGGAAATTTTCGACCACGATGGCGTAGGACTGGCGTTGTTTTATGGTGATTTCTTCGCCCGTGAATCAAAAAGCGGCGGGGCATGGATGGGCAATTTTGTTGAGCAATCGGAGCTTAACGAAACCCGACCCGTTATTTACAATGTCTGTAATTATCAAAAACCCGTAACGGGTAAGCCGGCGTTACTGCTGTGGGATGATGTCATTACATTATTTCATGAGTTTGGCCACACGTTACACGGTCTGTTTGCCACTCAGCGTTATGCCACGCTTTCAGGCACTAACACTCCGCGTGATTTTGTCGAGTTTCCTTCGCAGATTAACGAACACTGGGCGAGCCATCCGCAGGTTTTTGCCCGATTTGCCCGTCATGTCGAAACCGGGGAGCCAATGCCGCAGGCTTTGCGGGATAAAATGCAGCGGGCCAGCTTGTTTAATAAAGGCTACGATATGACCGAACTGCTCAGTGCCGCATTGTTGGACATGCGTTGGCACAGTCTGGAGACGAAGGCGTCATCTTATTCAGTTGATCAATTCGAGCAGCAGGCGCTGGCGGCAGAAGATCTGGATCTTCAGGCCGTGCCGCCACGTTATCGTAGCAGTTATTTTGCCCATATCTTCGGCGGCGGCTATGCTGCGGGTTATTACGCTTATTTATGGACGCAAATGTTGGCTGATGACGGCTATCAGTGGTTTGTAGATCAGGGTGGATTAACCCGCGAAAACGGGCAGAAATTCCGCGAAGCGATTTTGTCCCGCGGGAACAGTACTGATT
>NZ_JAHLQZ010000384.1:0-1306 GCF_018919505.1 Citrobacter sp. S55_ASV_140 | reverse complement strand
TAAAGTCCGCCGCCAGCGCCAGCTCAAAACCGCCGCCAAACGCATAGCCGTTTACCGCGGCGATGACCGGCTTATCCAGATCAAATATTTCAGTTAAACCGGCAAAGCCGCCGGGACCAAAATCGGCATCCGGCGCTTCACCTTCCGCTGCCGCTTTTAAGTCCCAGCCAGCAGAAAAGAATTTCTCCCCGCCGCCAGTAATGATTGCTACGCGTAATTCCGGATCGTCACGGAAATTAAGAAAAGCCTGGCCCATTGCAAAGCTGGTTTTGGCGTCAATGGCATTGGCTTTAGGTCGGTCGAGGGTAATTTCCAGGATCGGGCCATTACGGGTCAGATGTAATGATTCACTCATGGTTCATCTCCAGATAAATAGTTTCCCGGCGGGAGGGATTCCTGCCGGAAGGTTTATTTCAGATTTTTTTTGATTATTTTTCCTGAACAGTTGCGCGGCAGGTCGGTTCTGATCTCCATAAAAGAGGGAACCTTGAATTTCGCCATATTGTTTTCGCAGAAGCTGAAAAACTCGGCTTCGCTTAATGTTTCACCTTCATTAAGGACAATAAACGCTTTAATGGCTTCATCACGGATCGCGTCTTTAATACCAACAACCACAATGTCCTGAATTTTCGGATGCGCAGAAATAATATTTTCCAGCTCGACGCAGGAGACATTTTCCCCGCCGCGTTTAATCATGTTGCAGCGTCTGTCGACAAAATAGAAATACCCATCCTCATCCTGGTAACCCGAATCACCGGTATGTAACCAGCCCTCTGGTTCCAGCGCCCTGGCAGTTGCTTCCGGCTGCATGTAATACTCTTTGAAGATGGTCTTGCCGGGGACGCCTTTAATACAGATTTCGCCAATTTCTCCGGCGGGGAGCGGTCGATTTTGATCGTCGCGAATTTCAGCTTCATAGCTAAATCCCACGCGACCAATGGAAGGCCAGCGTCGTTTGTCTCCGGGACGGTCGCCAATTATTCCGACAATGGTTTCAGTCATACCATAAGAGGTCAGCAGCCTGACGCCAAAGCGTTCGATAAAGGCGTCTTTTTCCTGCGCGGATAGATTGAGATAGAACATCACTTCGCGCAGATGATGCTGCCTGTCCGTTGGCGCGGCGGGCTGGACCATCAGCGTGCGGATCATCATCGGGATGCACTCGGTCACCGTCGCCTGATATTTACGTACCTGATCCCAGAATGCCCGGGCGCTGTACTTCTCCAGGAGCACAAAGGTGCTGCCGGCGGAAAAGGCCGGCATTGCGGCGGTACACTGACAGTCGATATGAAAAGCGGGCATCACC
>NZ_JAHLQZ010000383.1:0-1339 GCF_018919505.1 Citrobacter sp. S55_ASV_140 | reverse complement strand
CTATTTTATGCATTGATTAAGTAAGGCCGATGCTGTCATTTAAAGTACCGCTAAAATTTACCCCGTCTGTATAAAAATAAGCTATCAATTCAGTCAGCGCAAATAAATACCTACGAATGCCAAGGTTTATTTTTTGCAGTCATAAGGTGACGTTTTTTCGTTGGATGATAATTTCTGGCTGTAAAGCAGCCCCGTAAGTGGGCTTGCTGCGTGCCAGCAATGATTGACAGGCAAGTTGAGGCAGTTATGCCTGTCTGAATCAGCTTAATCGCGCATGTGTGCCGACTGGCGCGCATACAGGTAAGCGGTGGCTCGCGACACGCCTAAATGCTGCGCGACGGTATCCATTGATTTTCGTACGTTCAGCAAACCTTCTTTACGGAGTTGTTGAATCAATAATTTACGGTCTTCAGGTTTGAGCGCGCGCGCCGTGGTCGCGCGTTTAGCGGCAAAGTCATCAATACGCTGGCGAATAACTTCATTACTACCGGGATCGATATGTTCTTTTATGGGGGAGTCTTCGGTTTCAGTAAATTGTGCAAGCGCGCTCTGTATACCCCGAAACAACGTCATATCAACATTAAGGCACAGCGCCGCGACGTATTTACCGTCCTCATCCTTGATACCAATGGAAGTGCTTTTTACCGGACGACCATCAGCAAACTGATTGCTGTAGTTGGCGATGATGCTGGGAAAGTCTGGTGATGCTATGCGCGCCAGACCCAATTCTGTTGCTGGTTGGCCTGGTTTACGTCCGGAAAGATTATTATGGATGGCCAAAATGGCATGTTCAGGTTTTTTGAGGTCGTGAACAACCACTTCACAAAAGGGAGAAAAGGTCTCGCTTAACCCTCTGGCGATAGTATCAAGTTGGCTGAGAAGCGAGTTATTGTCGGTTTTTGGCATGCCAGTCTCCTGCAGTGGTGCCTTTTGCCACGATGACGAGCAGTTTACAGTGAGCAGGGCTCGCTTTTCCAGACGGGAATGTACAGACAGGAATAAGGTATCTGCATGGCAGATACCTTGCTTATCATCCAGCCAGCAATTCACCATAGCGGCTGATGTCCACGTTTCCACCGCTGATAATAATGCCGATTTTCTTACCCTGCAGTTCAGATTTCCGTGCTCTGGCGGCGGCAAAACCCAGACAGCCAGTTGGCTCTACGACGATTTTCATTCGTTCTGCGATAAATTTCATCGCGGTGACTAATTCAGTATCTGAGACAGTCAGAATATCGTTCACGTTTTGCTGAATAATCGCAAACGTATACTGTCCAAGGTGTTGAGTCTGAGCGCCATCGGCTATGGTTTTCGGTGTATCAATATGAACAATGTTGCC
>NZ_JAHLQZ010000382.1:0-1364 GCF_018919505.1 Citrobacter sp. S55_ASV_140 | reverse complement strand
CATCAGTGGTTTGGCGTGTCGGAGGATAACGGGTAGAATATGCGGCTATTCTAACAAATGCTGGTTTTTTGAATGCATAACGATAAAGATCTCTCTACGTGGCAGACGTTTCGCCGACTATGGCCAACCATAGCGCCTTTTAAATCGGGTCTGATCGTGGCGGGTATAGCGTTAATCCTTAACGCGGCCAGCGATACCTTCATGTTATCGCTCCTTAAGCCATTACTGGATGATGGTTTTGGTAAAACTGACCGCTCGGTGCTGTTGTGGATGCCGCTGGTGGTCATTGGGCTGATGATAGTTCGTGGCTTAACCAGCTATGTCTCCAGCTACTGTATCTCATGGGTGTCAGGCAAAGTGGTTATGACCATGCGCCGCCGCCTGTTTGGTCACATGATGGGCATGCCAGTCTCCTTTTTTGATAAACAGTCTACAGGTACGTTGCTGTCACGTATTACCTATGATTCAGAACAGGTTGCGTCATCGTCTTCCGGTGCGCTGATCACCGTGGTACGTGAAGGGGCGTCAATTATTGGCCTGTTCATCATGATGTTCTATTACAGCTGGCAGCTGTCATTGATCCTGATAGTACTGGCGCCAATTGTGTCAGTGGCGATTCGTGTGGTTTCTAAGCGCTTTCGTAGCATCAGTAAAAATATGCAAAACACCATGGGGCAGGTTACGACCAGTGCGGAGCAGATGCTGAAAGGCCACAAAGAAGTTCTGATTTTTGGTGGTCAGGAAGTCGAAACCAAACGCTTTGATAAAGTCAGCAACAAGATGCGTTTACAGGGGATGAAGATGGTTTCCGCCTCTTCTATCTCCGATCCTATCATCCAGTTGATTGCGTCTCTGGCTCTGGCCTTTGTGTTATATGCAGCCAGTTTCCCAAGCGTCATGGAAAACCTGACGGCAGGGACCATTACCGTTGTTTTCTCGTCAATGATCGCGCTGATGCGTCCGTTGAAATCGCTGACTAACGTCAACGCGCAGTTCCAGCGTGGTATGGCGGCATGCCAGACCTTATTTACGATTCTGGATAGCGAACAGGAGAAAGACGAAGGTAAACGCGTTATCGAACGCGCTACCGGCGATCTGGAATTCCGCAATGTGACCTTTACTTATCCAGGACGTGAAGCCCCTGCGCTGCGTAACATCAACCTGAATATTCCGGCGGGCAAGACCGTCGCTCTGGTGGGGCGTTCAGGTTCAGGTAAATCCACTATCGCCAGCCTGATCACGCGCTTCTACGATATTGATGAAGGGCAGATTCTGATGGACGGACACGATCTGCGCGAATATACCCTCGCATCCCTGCGCGATCAGGTTGCTTTGGTTTCGCAGAATGTGCACCTGTTTAACGA
>NZ_JAHLQZ010000381.1:0-1487 GCF_018919505.1 Citrobacter sp. S55_ASV_140 | reverse complement strand
GATCAAGGCCATGCAGTGGCAGATGGATTTCCGCAAACTGAAAAAAGGCGATGAGTTCTCGGTGCTGATGTCTCGCGAAATGCTCGACGGCAAACGTGAGCAAAGCCAACTGCTGGGCGTGCGTTTGCGTTCTGAAGGCAAAGATTATTACGCCATCCGCGCTGAAGACGGTAAGTTCTATGACCGAAATGGTACCGGACTGGCGAAAGGCTTTATGCGTTTCCCAACGGCGAAACAGTTCCGCATCTCCTCGAACTTTAACCCGCGTCGCCTGAACCCGGTGACGGGACGCGTAGCGCCGCATAAAGGTGTCGACTTTGCGATGCCGCAGGGGACGCCAGTGCTATCGGTGGGTGATGGTGAAGTGGTTGTCGCGAAGCGCAGCGGCGCCGCTGGGTACTATGTTGCGGTACGTCATGGTCGCACCTACACTACGCGTTATATGCACCTGCGTAAGCTATTGGTTAAGCCAGGACAAAAAGTGAAACGTGGCGACCGTATCGCGCTGTCAGGCAATACCGGACGTTCAACGGGCCCGCACCTGCATTACGAAGTTTGGATCAACCAGCAGGCTGTTAACCCGCTGACGGCGAAACTGCCGCGTACAGAAGGGTTGACTGGTTCAGATCGCACTGATTACCTGGCACAGGTGAAAGAAGTTGTTCCTCAGCTGCGTTTTGATTAATTAGCACACTGACAGAGCCGGTACGCGATGCGTGCCGGCTTTTTTATTTTGTACGGCACACGGTGCGCCGCTACACTATCAGCAGATTTACTTTTCGCGATACCAGACACTGGAAGAGCATGGAAACGAAAAAAAAGAATATTGAGTATATCCCTGAGTTTCACAAATCATTTCGCCATCCGCGCTACTGGGGCGCCTGGCTTGGCGTGGCGGCGATAGCCGGGATTGCGTTAACGCCAGCATCATTCCGCGATCCTGTTTTGGCAAAGCTCGGACGGCTCGCCGGAAGACTGGGAAAAAGCTCGCGTCGCAGAGCATTGATCAATTTGTCTCTCTGCTTTCCTGAGCGTAGTGAAGCTGAGCGCGAGGCCATTGTCGATGAAATGTTCGCGACCGCGCCTCAGGCGATGGTCATGATGGCGGAACTGGCGATACGCGGCCCGGAGAAAATTCAGAGTCGGGTTGACTGGCAAGGCCTGGATATCATCGAAGAGATGCGTCGCAACGATGAAAAGGTGATTTTTCTCGTTCCTCATGGCTGGGGGGTGGACATCCCGGCGATGTTGATGGCTTCCCAGGGGCAGAAAATGGCGGCGATGTTCCACAACCAGGGAAACCCGGTATTCGATTACGTCTGGAACACGGTGCGCCGTCGTTTCGGTGGCCGCCTGCATGCGCGTAACGATGGTATCAAACCGTTTATTCAGTCTGTACGTCAGGGATATTGGGGATACTATTTGCCGGATCAGGACCATGGTCCTGAACACAGCGAGTTTGTGGACTTTTTTGCGACCTATAAAGC
>NZ_JAHLQZ010000380.1:0-1511 GCF_018919505.1 Citrobacter sp. S55_ASV_140 | reverse complement strand
GTTACTGATGCGCGCCGTACGCAGTGGCATTGGCGCCACTCTTCAGCCCGGTGCGGCGATCTCCCATCTCGATAAAGAAACTCTAAGAGTGATCGGCGTCTATAATCCGATACTTAGCCGCCCTAACTTTCTGGTCAGCCTCTCTGACGATGAACTTACCCCGGCAGGCCTTGCCGCCCGTGTGGTGCTGACGAAAGTTATGCATCAACTGGTGGAAGCAGGAAGCTGGCCTGGCGCTACTCTTTACAATAACTAAAGTACTGTTTAGCACCACATCATAGCGCCCGCACCAGCTGTGCGTATACATTTCAATTACAAATTTAACAAATAGTTAAATGGTAATGGAGTATACGATGGTTGATGTTCTGGTGATTGGTGGTGGTAATGCCGCGTTATGTGCTGCCTTGACCGCCCGGGAGCAAGGAGCTTCGGTACTCCTGCTCGAAGCGGCCCCCCGGGAATGGCGCGGAGGAAACTCCCAACACACGCGTAATTTACGTTGTATGCATGATGCGCCGCAGGATGTGCTGGTGGACAGCTATCCTGAAGAAGAATTCTGGCAAGATCTGTGGCGCGTCACGGAAGGGAATACCAACGAAGCGCTGGCGCGTCTGGTGATCCGTACCTCTTCACAATGCCGCGACTGGATGCGCCAGCACGGCGTTAACTTTCAGCCACCTCTCTCTGGCGCTTTACACGTGGCGCGAACCAACGCCTTTTTTATGGGCGGTGGAAAGGCCCTTGTGAATGCCTATTATCGCAGCGCAGAAAAGCTGGGAGTGCAGATCCGCTATAACACCCCGGTTCAGGCGCTTGAACTGCGTAATGGCGAGTTCGTGGCGGCGCTGGCAGGCGAAGAGCGCATCACCGCTAAATCCTGCGTGCTTGCCGCTGGCGGTTTTGAGTCTAACCGCGAATGGCTACGAGAAGCATGGGGAGAGAACAAGCGCGGCGAATGGCCAGCGGATAACTTCCTGATTCGCGGCACGCGCTTTAACCAGGGCGTACTGCTCAAATTTATGATGGATGCCGGAGCCGACATTATCGGCGATCCCTCCCAGTCACACTGCGTGGCCATTGATGCCAGAGCGCCATTATATGACGGCGGGATTTGCACCCGCGTGGACTGCGTCTCGCTCGGTATAGTGGTGAACCGGGACGCTGAGCGCTTTTATGATGAAGGTGAAGATTTCTGGCCCAAACGCTACGCCATCTGGGGACGTCTGGTCGCTCAACAGCCAGGGCAGATTGGCTACTCCATCATCGACAGTAAAGCTATTGGCCACTTTATGCCGCCGGTCTTTCCCGGCGCGCAGGCCAATACGTTGGCAGAGCTGGCTCTTCAGTTAGGACTGGATGCCGAACGTTTTACCCACACCGTGACGCAATACAACAACGCCTGCCAGCCAGGTCAGTTCGACCACACCGTTCTGGATAACTGCGCCACCAAAGATTTGCTACCCGCGAAAACGCACTGGGCGCGACCACTGGACCAGCCGCCATACTACGGC
>NZ_JAHLQZ010000037.1:0-31678 GCF_018919505.1 Citrobacter sp. S55_ASV_140 | reverse complement strand
GAGGTGCGCAATTTTGTTCAACTTCTGCCACCATCTGTTGTTTTAACGCCAGATCTTCGAACACGGCTTCAATAACCAGATCGCGATGCGCAAAACCGCGATAATCGGTAGATCCAGAAATTAACGCCAGCTGTTTATCGCGCTCGCTGGCTTTGATATGACGGCGACGAACTTTCGTTTCAAGCTGATCCCAACTGTACTTCAGCGCGTGGTTGATTCCCTTAGCAGTAATATCCTTGATACGTACTGGCAAGCCACCTTTACAGGTCGTCACATAGGCGATACCTCCGCCCATCAGACCGCCACCCAGAATGCCGACACTGTTTAGCGGACCGGGCTTTGCATCACTACCTGGATCCTTTTTCACGTCGGTATTGGCAAAAAAGATGTGTCGCAGCGCCTGAGACTGGGGTGTCATCGCCAATTCCCCAAATGCGCGGGCTTCTGCGTCATAACCGCTACTGCTTCCCTGGGCAAGGCCGGTTTCAATGACCTCAAGGATACGTTCCGTCGCGGGATAATTTCCCTGCGTTTTTTGCGCCGTCTTTTTACTGGCCATACGGAATAGCAGCGCTCGCCCCAGCGGCCCCGCTAATACCCGCTCACGTACGGGCAGACTCCGATGTGAGGAACTGTCTTTTTTAGCCAGTTCAACGGCAGCTTCCAGCAATATGGACTGCGGCACGACTTCATCCACCAGCCCCACTTTAAGCGCCTGTTTTGCGCGCAATTGTTTCCCTGTGAGGATCATATCCAACGCAGTACTGACGCCAATAAGGCGTGGCAAGCGTTGCGTGCCGCCGGAGCCGGGCAACAGACCAAGCTGGACTTCCGGCAAACCCAGTACGGTTTTAGCATCATCGGTACAAATACGGTTATGGCAGGCCAGCGCCATCTCCAGGCCACCACCCAGACATGCGCCATGAATCGCGGCGATAACCGGGATCGGCAACGCATGGATTTCCGCCATAATCTGCTGCCCCTGGCGGGCCAGCGTTTCGGCTTCCTGCGCGCTGCGGCAGCTACCAATCATGTTGATATCTGCTCCGGCGATAAAATTATCGGGTTTCGCTGAAATGAACACCACACCGCGCAGCGCTTTGTTGTCGCGAATTTGTTTCAGGATGGCCCGAACCTGAGAAGCAAACTCCGCTTTCAGGGTATTCATTTTCTCTCCGGGCACATCAATAGTGACAACAGCAATGTTATCCAGACGCACGTTTAGCGTAAAAGCCGATGTCATTTCCATTATTCCGCCTCCAGAACCATTGCCGCACCCAAACCACCTGCCGCACAGGCGGTGACTAAACCAAAGCCGCCGCCGCGCCGGCGTAATTCATTGAGGGTTTGCGTGATCATTCGCGCACCGGTAGCAGCGAAAGGATGTCCATAGGCAATAGACCCACCCAGCACGTTAAATTTACTGTCATCAACCTCGCCAGTGGCATGTGCCCTACCCAACACTTCGCGGGCAAAACGTTCGCTGCCCAGCAACTGAAGATTCGCCAGCGTTTGTGCGGCAAAGGCTTCATGCATATCGATCAAGGTTAAATCCGTCATCGTCAGTCCAGCTCGCTCCAGCGCAAGCGGTGTTGACCACGCCGGTCCCAGCAGCATATCCTGCCAGACATCAATTGCGGTGAAAGCATAGCTGCGTAAATATCCCAGCGGCACCAGTCCCAGCTCTTTCGCACGCGACTCCGTCATCAATATCACCGCGGCTGCGCCGTCCGTCAGCGGGGTACTGTTCGCCGCAGTGACGGTGCCGTGCTTTCGGTCAAACGCCGGACGCAGTTTGGCGTAATCGGCCAGCGTAGAGTTGCCGCGAATATTGTTATCTTCGGAAAGAGGATCTTTAAACGGTGGCGCGTAGGTGGTCATCACCTCATCGGCGAGCTTTCCTTCAGCCCATGCCTGAGCGGCACGTTGGTGAGAACGATGCGCCAGGGCATCCTGCTGCTCGCGCGTAATGCCATAGGTTTTCGCCATTTGCTCGGCCGTATCCCCCATGCGCAAGCCGGTGGAATATTCAGCGACAGCGGGGGGTACAGGCATCAGGTCACGTAAACGCAGCCGGGAAAACAGTTTCAGGCGTTGCCCTGTTGTGCGGGCTTTATTGACATCCACCAGCACGCGCGCCAGCTTTTTGCTGACGCCAATCGGCAGGACAGACGACGAGTCCGCCCCGCCGGCAATTCCGGCGCGAATTGTCCCCGCCATCAGGCTTTCCGCGACATTCGCTACTGCCTGGAAACTGGTAGCGCAGGCTCGGCTTACGCTGTAGGCATCCGTGTGCACATTCATACCGGTTCCCAGTACGATTTCACGAGCAATATTGGGGGCTTCAGGCATTTGTACCACCTGGCCAAAGACCAGTTGCTCGATCACATCAGCGGGTATTTCGCTACGCGCCAGCAGTTCACCAACAACCATTTTCCCCAAATCTACGGCGGGAATGCCATGAAATGCGGTTGCCTGACGGGCAAATGGCGTACGCAATCCGCTTACAATGGCGATGCGATCGCCCTGGCGGGTAACCAGCGGTAAAGCCTGACTCATAACACTCCCCTGTAAAAAATAAAAATAAGTGGTCTGACCTGATCACAGTCTTAACCAATTTTTTACATTTAGCCAAGCGGAGAGAAAAGAAAGTGGGAGCTAAGACACAGTGAATAATCACTGACTGTTACGAAAATACCCTTGCTACCAGGCAGCAAGGGTATAAAGAGAAGGGATTAACGCAGGCCCAACTGGAAAATCAGCGTTTCAGCTTCACAAGCAAAAACAAAGTCAATATCCAGACGCACACCATCTGATTCTTCGGTAAAGGTAGAGGTGATTTGGCAAGGCTCAGATTCCACGCCACGCGCCTTTTCAGTCAGAGCGGCCAGCGTTTCTTCTGCCTCTGCGCGATTCGCGAACACACGGCTGTATGACGCGGTGCAATCGGAGTTGTCCATGATGGTGCCAACATCCATACAGCAGCAAACCGGGGTTTCATCAGCACTGCATTTACTCATTGTAGATTTCCTCTGTATTCGCACCTGAGGTGCCAGATAAACGATAGGGATATTTTACGCTCCCCTCTTTCGCCTCTCCAGTCGTTAATTGTATGAAATGCGATAAGTGACCGAAATCACACTTAAAAATGATCTAAAACAAAAATCACCCAAACAGGTGAGTGCGCATACCCGCAATTTTGCCAGCTGGATCGCGTTTCCGAGATCAGAATTGAAAATTTTTATAAACATACTTGCAACATTTCAGCTGGTCAGACCTATACTCTCGGCACTGGTCTGATTTCTATGTCGTACCTCAGACCCTACACTTCGCGCTCCTGTTACGGTATGTAACATTGTTTGTATAAAAATAAATCTATGAGGTTATGGTCATGAGCCAGAAAACCCTGTTTACAAAGTCTGCTCTCGCAGTCGCAGTGGCAATTATCTCCACACAGGCCTGGTCTGCAGGCTTTCAGTTAAACGAATTTTCTTCCTCTGGCCTTGGCCGGGCATATTCGGGTGAAGGCGCTATTGCAGATGATGCAGGTAACGCCAGTCGTAACCCGGCACTGATTATGATGTTCGATCGCCCCACTTTTTCTGCGGGCGCGGTGTATATCGATCCAGACGTTAATATTTCCGGTAAATCGCCATTCACCGGACGTAGCACCGACGCAGATAACATCGCCCCTACAGCGTGGGTTCCCAACGCTCACTTCGTGATGCCTATCAACGAGCAGTTTGGTTGGGGCGCTTCTGTCACCTCAAACTATGGTCTGGCAACCGAGTTTAATGACAGCTATATCGTCGGTGAGTACGGCGGGAAGACTGATCTTAAAACGGTCAACCTTAACCTGAGCGGTGCCTACCGTCTGAATGACAGTTGGAGCTTTGGTGTTGGTTTTAATGCCGTTTACGCCGATGCTAAAATTGAGCGTTATTCCGGTGAGCAGACCGCCGCACTGCCGAAAGTAAGCCAGAAGATCGCCAGCCTAAAGGGTGACGAATGGGGCTACGGCTGGAACGCCGGTATTTTGTACGAGCTGGATAAAAATAACCGTTACGGCTTGACCTACCGCTCTGAAGTTAAAATCGACTTCGATGGTGATTACAAAAGCGGCATTCGTTCCCAGGCCAATGCGTTACCTGGCGCAGGCACCGCGTTCCCATGGGGCACAACCAATGCCACCGTCCCGGGTTCTTTGACGCTGAACCTGCCGGAAATGTGGGAACTGTCGGGCTATAACCGCATCGCTCCGCAATGGGCTATTCACTACAGCATGGCTTATACCAGTTGGAGCCAGTTCCAGGAACTGAAAGCAACCGGCACCAACGGCCAGACACTGTTCTATAAAGAAGAAGGCTTTAAGGATTCTTACCGCATCGCGCTGGGCACAACCTACTATATGGATAAAAGCTGGACCTTCCGTACCGGTATCGCCTATGACGACAGCCCGGTTCCTGCAAGCAAGCGTTCCATCTCCATTCCAGACCAGGACCGCCTGTGGCTGAGCGCGGGTACGACTTACGCATTCAATGATGACGCATCTATTGATGTTGGTGTTTCTTATATGCACGGTCAGAAAGTGACCGTCAAAGAAGGCCCGTATACTTTCGATTCTGAAGGTAAAGCCTGGCTGTTCGGTACCAACTTCAACTACGCATTCTGATTTTCTGCAGACATTAAAAAAGGTGAGCTTTTTTAGCTCACCTTTTTATTTGCCTCAATTCCTTACTCGGAATCAATATCTTTTAAATCATCCTGAATGGCTTTCGCGTTCGGGTTTTCTTCTGGTTTAAGTTTCCCGCCGTTCGCGATGAAGTCATGACGCTGGAAGTAGGCTTCACGTACCATGATGTAAGGGTCGGAAGACTGACGCAGCAGACCGTCGGAATCAAGCAGCTGTGCGCGGGTTTCAATCCCTTCGACTGTCCATTTACCTATCGACAACGGCCAGGTCAGCCAGGACAGTACCGGATACAGCGTATCCACCATATCGCCACCATCATCGCGCAGCGTGAAGCTACCGTAGAACGGAAGCTGCATATATGGTCCGTAACCCACGTCATAGTGGCCTAACGTACTGCCAAAGCGGTGTGGTTCAACGCGCTGTAGCTTCGGATTCGCCATACCCGCCACATCGATAAAGCCGCCCATACCCAACAAGGTGTTCAGGAAGAAACGGGTAAAATGCACCATCCCCTGATAAGGATCGCCTTGCAGGAAATAGTTGACCATGACGGCCGGCTCTTCAAGGTTGCCCGTAAAGTTGCTCAAACCATTACGCGCCGGCTGCGGGACATAATCACGCCAGGCTACTGCTACCGGTCGAACAACATAGGGATCTAACACATTAAAGTTAAAGTTGTACATTGTGCGGTTGAACCCTTCAAATGGATCCGAACGCCCCTGCTGTTCAGTACCGGAGCTCGCACACCCCACCAAAAGTGTGGTTCCCAGCGCAAGCGCCGACAGGCGAAGCTTCATAAGTGTCTCCCTGTGTAATATGGCTATCGCTGATTGCCATCCATGACGGAACGATGACGTATCCGCCTGTTAAGATGTGAGCGATTGTAACAGCACGTCAAACGATGTCTATATACCCGGTCTTACTGATTTGATCATAGCCTGGTTATGCACACTACGCGGCGGTTCTATTTTAGCTAACCCGATAAAAACAAACGTTACCATTTTTGCTATCTCAGACTTTCTCCCGCTGATTTTCGGATAAAAACCGCTACGCTTTAGCAATACGTGCTTATGCAGGATTCGGCTATGAATGATATTGAGAATGAAAAAATTGATCGGCACAGCGACGAAATCCAGGTCGAAAGTGATGAAAAGTTAGAAGGTAAAAAGATAGAGGTCGATGAGGACAGACTCCCATCGCGCGCCATGGCGATTCATGAACATATCCGCCAGGATGGGGAGAAAGAGATGGAACGCGATGCGATGGCGCTGCTGTGGTCGGCCATCGCTGCCGGGCTGTCGATGGGCGCTTCGTTACTGGCAAAAGGGATTTTTCACGTGCAGTTAGAAAGCGTGCCAGGTGGATTTCTACTCGAGAACCTTGGTTATACCTTCGGGTTTATCATCGTCATCATGGCCCGCCAACAGCTTTTTACCGAAAATACCGTCACTGCCGTACTACCGGTTATGCAAAACCCCACCCTCGGCAATTTTGGTCTGCTAATGCGCCTGTGGGGTGTAGTTTTACTGGGTAATATTATCGGTACCGGCATTGCGGCGTGGGCCTTTGAATATATGCCGATTTTTGATGAAGAGACCCGCGACGCCTTTGTCAAAATCGGTATGGACGTGATGAAAAACAGCCCAACAGAGATGTTTTCTAACGCGATTATTTCTGGCTGGCTGATTGCTACAATGGTCTGGATGTTCCCTGCGGCCGGTGCGGCGAAGATTGTGGTCATTATTCTGATGACCTGGTTGATTGCGCTGGGCGATACCACGCATATCGTCGTCGGCTCGGTGGAAATTCTCTATCTGGTCTTTAATGGTACGCTGCACTGGAGTGATTTCTTCTGGCCCTTTGCGTTACCGACACTCGCCGGAAATATCTGCGGCGGTACGTTTATCTTTGCGCTGATGAGCCACGCGCAGATCCGCAATGATATGAGCAACAAACGCAAGGAAGAAGCCAGGCAGCAAGCAAAACGCGAAGAATCGAAACAAAAAAACCAGAAAAAACAGGCTTGAATGGTGACTGTTTGAGCAGTCAGGCGGCTTGAGACTTACCGTTGAGGGTAAAAAACGCTATACTCGTGCCGCTTCGTCCCCTTAGTTAAATGGATATAACGAGCCCCTCCTAAGGGCTAGTTGCAGGTTCGATTCCTGCAGGGGACAATCTGAGCGCTTATGTCCCCTGCTAAATAATCCTACGAACCCTGTACCACGCAAGGCTTAGAGCCGAAATCAGTATCCAACCATTTCCAGCCGATAGCTTTCGCAGCCACGAACAAAAGTATCTCTTTTCGTTACTCTCACACAGTCAGAACGTCGGGAGAGATATCTATGGCCTTAACTAATATTCAGATTAAAAATGCAGCTCCCGACGAGACGGACTACACCCTTTCAGATGGGTCAGGATTATTCATTATCATAAAACCTCAAGGTTCCAGGCTCTGACGCTTTCGTTACCGACAGGATCAACTGTTCTTTTTTGCTGGCGATATAGCTCGGTAACTCCCCATGAAAACTGCTGGTAAGCAGTTCATAAAGAGAAGGTGAATTTCTGCGCGTGTAGACTTCGTTTTTCTGTTATGGATATGATAAATTCATTTCATCCCATCAGCCGCAGAAGTAATGTGCACCTCCTGTTCAAGACTTGCGATTAAAGAGGCCCATATTGCTGTAATATATTCATTTAGCATCGCATCATTTAATGGCTCTTCCGCACACTGGTTCTGAGCACAGAGATTCTCAATATAAAAGTCCAGTGAACGATAAAAATCTCCGACATTATATTCCAACGCAAATGCCAGCAGGTAACAGGCACTAATCATTGCATATTGAGCAAATGTTCCTTCTTTAGCAGGGAAAGTGTCCGTATCAGGAACTCTCCTTATACAGGCATACCGTAAATGGCATAAGGATGAAGCAGGCAATCCATAAGCCGAAGTTAATTTCAACGCATTAATCATATTTTCATAAAACGGGAGAAGCTTCTCATTATAAATACCATCAAAGTGCGCGACACAATTACTTAGATCACGCAAAACTAAAACACCCAGCATTAGCTTTCGGTGAAAATCGAGTTTCTCGATATCTTCAGCATACTTACCAAAATAGTGATTGCTATACATTTCAACTTCCTGACTATGTGATGATTCGTTAAGAGTAAGTTACCGTGTCGGCTTACAATAATAGCACTGAGAGACATTGCCTCTTTCTATTCTGGTAACGGGCGCCCTGTCGCGTTCCATGCACTGATAAAATCGTTAATATTAAAATCGATTTCTTCCTCTTCCAGCACATCCAGTATGTCATGGTAAGAATGTTGACTCATACCGGGTTCCTGAAGCCAGCGAAGTAATCCTTGCTGATTAAGGCCCTCCGATGCTACGCGAATTTCACTTCGCAATGAAGACTGCATGTGCGCACGCGTGGTGTGACTGAGTCCCTGCCGCAAAGCTGCTCGTTTACCTGAGGTCGTAGGCATGGCGTAGTCAGTATTCTTTTGTTTAGACTCTTTTATCCACTGACTTATCTTGGTTTTTGAAGTTTTGAGTTTGTTTGCAATTTCATTCTGGCTAATCCCCTCCAGGGACATTGCTAATGCCTTAGCTTTCCTTGGATCACCTGCTTTACGTTTTTTCTGTTTCTCCACCCAGATTTTATGTTCTGGCCATGAAACCATAGTACTTTTATTAACTCCGGTCTGCCTCCCAATATCGGTGAGAGATAAATCACCTTCGACTAAAAGGCGTCTTGCTTTGGCTACATTATTTGCTTTTATCGAAGATTCTGCCTTCATGGTTTTAGCGAACTGGCGTTCTTCCTCGGTATAAGACTTTCCGGTACGTTGGCCTTTGCTAAGTTTATGTGAAAAAGGCCGACTGGTGGTGACATGATGCTTCAGCATCTTATGCTCGCATTCAAGACAAACATCCCGGGAGGGTTCAATGTGTTTTATTTTGCTGACCTTATTAACCAAAACGGCCTCGGCATGCCCGGCATCTTCCACAACAGTGATACGATGGCTACGTGCCCAGATTTTTAATTTCTGACAAACAGGATAGCTACTTGATGAAAGGTAATATTGATTGTTGTTATCCACCCCAATTGCTGTTGTTGTGCAGTCCCGAACAAAGGGATCCAATTCGTCAATAGCTGAACTCAATAAGGCTTTCATTTTTATCTGAACAGATTGAACAGCATTACACTCCTTGCCGACCACCTGTTTTATTGTCGCAATTTTCTTCATCAGTACATTTTCTCTTTCAGAGACTGAGGCAGCAACATCATTTGTTTTTAAATTCTTAAGATCATGCTTCCAGTTATGCAATGTTCTTTCGGCAACCTGAGTCTCTTTTGCAATGGCTCTCACTGACCGCTTTTCAAGCAAGAGTTTCTTCGCTTTTTCTTTATCCTGTATTTGTGCTGACAACAGAGCCTGAAGCCACAGATGGCCCCCCCACCAGATAACGCCGGTAAGAATGACGGCAAGCGCTATCCAGAACCAGACTGAACGGAACAGACTCCAGCGATGTTTCCCCATCAGGTCAACAACCAGTGACAGACCTGCATCAGGCGGAGAAACGCGTTCAGAAAGGGCTTTCACTACCTCATCACGCTGCGACTGGCTGACCTCTTTCAGGCTGTATAACCCCTGAAAACCCAGGGCAATCACCCGGTGATAACAGGTTAAAACGGCCGGGTTCGGTGAGGGCTGACGCAGGACTTCTGCAATGCGATCCCATAGCGCTTCACCTGCCCGAAGTGATCCAAAAAACCGGGCCTGAAGCGGCGCTTTACGCCAGGCTATCTGGCCTTCATCAACTTTCGTCGCCTCTCCTTCCTCGCTTTTTTCAGGCTTACGGCTCATCACCGTCTCGTCAAGCAGGGCGCATTGTGCGTAGGAAATATGCCCGACACTGGCCTCGTCATAACCGGCACGCTCCAGCGCTTCCCGCACACTTTCAACCTGTTTAACGCATTTGTGGTAAAGCGCAGAGCCATTAAGCGTGACAGCGCCGTTCTTCAGCATGGTGACGGTGAGCCAGGTCTCCGTCATCAGCTGGTCGATATCAATATCCTGTCTCATGAGCGCAATACCGCAAACAGTTCAAGTTCCAGAGCGCCAAGTAACTCAGGCACATAGAACATACACACCCCCTGCTCCAGCATTTCATGCGCAGCGGAGCTTTCCATATCAAGCGCGAAGTACTGGTTCTCCATACGTACAGGCAATGCTGCCGGGACCCTGCTCACCGGAATCAATGGAATCCCCCTGAGCGCGGCACCATATATGGTATTAACCTCATCAGGTGACCCCGCCTGACAGAGTGCCGGGAATTTGTCGGCAACCTGCCAGGCAGGGATATCTGAGCGCACAGAGAGCCAGAGGTCGGCCTCTTCACGCAGACGAATATCGTGAAGGTTGGCCTTCCATGTCTGTCCGTCCGGGCGGGACATTTCCAGTGCAATGACCCGGGATGGCAGACTTGCCTCCAGCAACCCCGCTATCAGGTCAAACAGCGGGGGAAACGCATTGGCTGGTTCCTCGTGGTCATACCCCGGTATAGCGTCAAGGTCATGGTCCAGGGAAAAGGTCAGCATACTGCCTGCCAGACGAGCGAGCTCCGCCCACACCTGTTCAGGTGGACGGCAAGGAAAACGTTCGTATTCCGTCAGCACTCTGGCGTGAGAATTCAGTGCATTCAGCAACCAGAAAAGGGAAACATCCGCGACAGCAAAATCGGCAAGTCTTTCGTTGCTTTCACGACGCATGGTCATCAGACGCTGGCGTCGGGAGCGTAACTGGCGATTGAGCAGCACCAGACGTTCGCGAAGAACCGGACTTGCTCCGAATGACGCCACTGGAGGAATAAAAGACGGATCCTGTCGCCACGCATTTGGTCCATCCCGGAGCAGTCTTGCTACCGGGCAGACTTTCCAGGCCTCATTACTTTCATGGGCAAACCGGATGGTGAAATTAAACCGGGCAACTGCCATGGATTCTTCTTCAGAACCAAAAACATCCGGTATAGTTACCCATTCCTCCCGGTAACGAAGCGGACGGTCAGCGGTCATGCCTTCCTGTTCAACATTAACAACACCGGGCTGCAAATGAGGGAGTGCGATAACGACTGTTACCGCATCCAGACCAGCCAACAGATCCGGGTCTAACTCGCGAGGAGGGGGAAGCAGATCGCTCCTTTGCGCATCAATCAGTGAACCATCTTCCAGCCAGAGGCGTAACTGCGTAATCTGGATCAGGCCGGACGAAAGAAAACTGTCATTAAACTCAATCTTTTCCACGCCCCAAGGGAACGGGGTGGCTAGCGCTGATGCACCGGCATTGCGAAAAGATTCCCATTCAGCCTGCTGCTGGAACTGCTGAGGGGACAGCAAAGCCCCCTCGTTCCACAGTGGACGATAAATTTTCATCCCTGTCCTGCCTTATGCTTTTGCTTTAGGCATCCGGGATGCCACAGACAGATTGACGTCCATGCCATCGACCTGGAAATGAGGGATTGCAAAGCGTTTCACACGGAAGAAACCCGGCTTGTCCTCAATGTCTTCAACAATGACTTTGGTATCGCGAAACGGATGGGACGCCTGCAGATCGTCGCCTACGCTGTCGAAATTGCTCTTCGAAATGTTTACCTTTTCGCGTTCAGACAACGGACGATTTTCCCGGCCATGACAGAAGCCCCTAACTGTCAGCAGTTTCAGCGGCAGCTCGGTTTTTTTCTGGGCCCCACCGGTGTGCAGGGCTAAATATAAGTTAATACGAGCTTTGGGTATTTCTTCCTGGTACGAACCGGACATGCAATGTTCCTTCATTTGACGTGTCTACGACAGCAGAAGAAGTGAAAGCCACAGGGGCTTTCCACAGAACGACTCCACCGCCCTGACAGCGATAAATAATGATGAATAAAACAGAGGGTTACGATGAAAATCGTACGCCGGTTGATGGCGTTAACAAGTCTGCACGCCCGATGCAAATGTAAATAATAATTTCACTTAAAGCCCGTCACTGCTATTTTCCATTTCAGAAAATGAACAAATATTTCTTTCCGCATCCATTGCCCATAAAGGATTTGAGCGTATACAACCCGCCATCGCGCCACTTAATTCCCGTTATTAATTATTTCGGTTAAGTAACAATTTAGCGCTCAGCTCCGATTAAGTTTTTCCAATCTGATGATTATTCAATCCGCAAACTTCACCCCATAAATACAAACAACATAAACAATATCTTTTGACAATTATTAATTACCCACCATGTACATCAAGCAGAGAATTCAGAGTGGGTTTTATGTATATTTTAAATGTTAAACCATTTTTCAGAAAATCAAATTATTTATTCCAGAAACTTATTCTCCATTGAAAAATAATTCTTCACAACAATAATTATGAATGCGTTAAAGTATTTATAAAATAGATATATAACCCAGCAATCATTGATTAATCGCCGAAACAGATCGAGTTTTAAAAATTGAAGTGTGAAAATGATCTGGCTTTTCAAAATACCTCTGCCAGCATATGCCATAAATTCCCATTAAGCCGAGAACGGTTATTAATGAATCCCCCTTTTACGCTGCCGGCCAAACTGTCGCCCCTGGCTTGTCGTCAGGTTGCCAATCAGGCCTGGTGCCCTGCCACAACCGGCGAGCCATTGCTGAATTCTGCCCGTGATATTGCAGAAAGCTGGCTGAATGCTGTCATATCTGCTGCAACGATGCCATGATTCAGTCCCACATCGACCGGGCGCTGTCTCCCCAGGATGCGATTAACTATCTCATTGAACGTTGCAGGAAAATATCTCTTTAGCTCAGCCCTGAGCCAGGCGATAAAACGGTACTGGCCTCATTGTTGCAGTGAGATTATCAGACACCAATATCTGGCCCGTCGCTACCCGCATCCCTGATTTTCTCAACCTCAGTACGTCAGCTGCTATACGCTGGCTGCCAAACCAGAAAAGCCCGTCCAACGCCGTGACATCAAGTCCTGATTCGAGCGCTATCTTCAGGCGTTCCCGTGGAGATTTCACCGCTTTTGCGATCTGCTGGTAAGGGGCTTCGGTCAACCCTTCTGGATCTATGCGCCGGATACGATGCGACAGGCGATACTGAAATTCATCCGGTATACCGTCAAGGCTCGCTTTCAGGGTATACACACACCCAAAGCGTTTACCATTAAAGATGACGTTTTTCTGGCTAAGCTGTAGCACGTCACGCACGCTGGCAATCAATTGCGGGGTGCGAAGTAATAACAACCGAAAAGGCAGTTCAAAGCTGGTCACATAGTCCACGTTCAGTAAGGCAATACGCAGACGCTCTTCCGGGCCGGCCTTCATTTCCCGACATTCAGCAATGACGTCAGCCCATTGGCCGGTAAGACGAGAACTTTCAGCAGCCTCTGTAAAGCTGTACTTTTCAGTCTGATAATCAATACGTCCGCTCACACGGCATTCCCTTCTGGCCACATTTCGTGTATTTGCTGCTCACTTTACCAGCGACAGACGACTACCGAAAGCCCGGCAACCTAACAAATATTGATTCAACTCATATACTTAATTGTTATCACACTGATAATCTCATGGAATTCATTGGCTGGCGGACAGGGTCACCGTGTTAGAAATCTTTTCTTAACCCACTGAAAAATATCTAACAAATATTTTTCTCATATAAAAACGATGGTTCGTTCAATACGGATCCGAATTTATTTGGGTTAAAAAAGGTACGGTATGAAAGTCACATGGACTGTCACTCCTGCCGGGTACCAGCGTATTACCAAACGCTGTCCCGCATGTAATGTAAAACGCGAGTTTGCACCTTCCGGGTCCTTCAGGGTCAATTCACAAAAAAAAGTGCTCGATATCTGGAGCATTTATAAATGTACGCATTGTGAATATACGTGGAATATCTCGCTGTTCTCACGGCTTCACATCAGCAAAATTAACCGAGAGCTGTACCAGCGGTTTATCACTAATGATGCCAGTACGGTTCACTATTATTCTCATGATAAAGCCACTCTGAGCCGAAACAACGCTGAGCTTGCGGGTAAGCCTGATTTTCGTGTTCAGGAACAATGGCAGGCCAGCATCAACATTGACCAGCACTTCGCCGTCAGCATCAGGCTTACCTGTGCTTTTCAGATCAGTGTGCTATCGATATTGAAGCGCCAGCTTTTACTCAGCACGGCGGAGATTAAGAGCCTGATAGATGAAGGTCATATTCGCGGTATCACCATGAAAGAACTCAAATCCCGAAAGTTACGGACAGCAAATGTCGATTTTCACTTGTCTGCGGTAACGTTGTATGCCCGGCGAAGGGTGGTTCTGGCGCCACGTTAATAGAATAAGGCTCATCCTGAGGTAATGAGCCCTCCCGATCCGACACCTTTGCCGGATCGGGATAGCGGTGTCATGTCAGACAACAAAACGATTAACCAGATCCCTCATGGTTACTGAGAGATTATCCAGCCGCTGGCTGTCATTCGCGGCCTGAGAAACCAATGCCGCGTTTTGCTGTGTAACTTGCTCCATGGGTCTCAGCGCCAGGTTTATCTGGGAAACACCCTGCGATTGTTCCGTCGCTACCCGGGCGATATCGCCGATATATTGCTTCATACTGGTGGTATTATCCGCCGCCGCCTTTAGCGCGGTAGCTGATGCGGTAACCCGCTCAACGCCCTCGCTGATTTTTACCATATTCTGCGCCACCAGCTCACGGATCTGATTCGCTTCTTTAGCACAGCGCTGTGAAAGGTTACGCACTTCACTGGCTACTACCGCAAACCCCCTTCCCATCTCTCCGGCGCGAGCCGCTTCAACAGCCGCATTCAGCGCCAGCAAATTCGTCTGAAAGGAAATATCATCAATTGAGGTAACGATATTTGAGATTTTCTCACTGGAGGAGCGAATATCCCCCATGCTCTGATTTGCCGCGCTGGCGACGTTACTGGCCTGGCGAACCTCTTTTTCCAATCTTATTGTCAGGAGCTCCGCTTCGCGGGCATTGTCCGCCGTTTGCGTAATCGTCGTTGAGAGCTGTTCCATACTGGCCACGGCTTCTACAATCGATGCGGCCTGTTCATCGGTGCGCTGGGCCAGATCCTGATTTCCCGCCGTAATACTACTGCTGGCATCGTACAGCACCAGAGAGCCTTGTTTAATCTCCTGCACGATGTGCTGAATATTTTCCAGCATCGTGTTATAGGCGCGATTGAGCGAAGAAAGCTCGTCTTTACCTGGTGTCGCCAGACGTTGAGTCAGATCGCCGTTCATACCCGCAATCTTGTTTAGCGTGTCGCTGAACTGACGGTGCATATTGAGTGCGATGGCCCCGGCGAACGCCAATGATGCCAGTAGCGCCAGCAGGCTCACGGCCATATATATCTGCCAGTTCTTACGCGCATCCTGCGCGAGTTTTATCGCACTTTCCCACAGAAGATTCGCTGCCACATTTTCAATCTGTCGCATCACTTCAATACGCTGGGTTTGTACCTTAAACCAGACGGTAGGATCGACGTCAAATCCACCATTCGCCGCATGACTAAACGCAGCTTCGCGTAATGAAAGCGCTTGGGTAGCGTCGGTGGATTGTAAGCGACTTTTGAGCATGGCGGCCTGTTCAGGTGGACTCAGGCGCAAAGATTGCGCCAGCCAGACATTCTGTTTACTGACCACATCGCTAAGCTGATGTAATTGTCCGTCGGCGAAATGACCAGAGGAAAAGATATTTGCCAGCAGCGCCCGCTCAATACCCGCTTGCTCCTTCAAATTCAGCAGGTTGTAGTAGGCTGCGAATGAATTCGCCATCTCGCCGGAATCCGTCAACGTCCCTAACCGGCCCACAAAATTCAGTACATCAGCAATAACGTTGGTATAAAACTTAACCACCTCAGAGGCTGGCAGACCCAATTGCGTCACCTTTTCCCGGAGTGTCGCCAGTGACAGAATATTTTTCTTAAACGCGGCGACCGAGGTAGTGACATCCCCTGCCTGTAAGCCGGTATCGGACAGCGAATCCACAAATACCTCGATCTCGCGATCGGTTAAGGCCCGTTGTGCGTTTAGTTCATCTTTGAACGTCTTCCCTTCGGCCCCAAGAAACCCGACACTCATTCCACGCTCTTTTTGCAGTTCATGCACCACATTTCCGGCACTGCGCGCGAGGGCTGTCAGTTGGGCAATATTCTCCATCTGTCGTTCTGTTTCGATGCGCGTCCATATTCCTGAACCAGCAAACCAACATAACGCCAATAATAGTGGTTGCAGCGCGATTATTAACTTCATTTTCATCGGCATTCGATAAACCCACCACATGCCACTTACCTCCCTTATCCATATTTTCGTCATGGTTATCGGCGTGGTGTTGCTGCACTTTACATCTTTTCAAGAGATACATGGCTATTTATTTGGTTTAATATTGTTCAATATACCTCTATATAATTAGAACAAACAGGATAAACATCCATTTATATTATATTCCCAAATCTATATTTTATTATTTGAGAATATATAGCATGTTATATCTTATTCTAAGGAGGGTAATGATTAACTTGATGCTCAACGGCAGAAAGACACAAGATCGCTCCCACCGCGAGTGGCGCCCAAAGAGCTACCTGCAGAGCGCGCCTCATCTGGCTTCCCACCGAACGTTAAGGTTATAATCCTTACAACGATTTTATTGGATTAGAAGCGACGATGACAAAACTTACCCTACAGGAACAGATGCTTAAGGCCGGTCTGGTCAGCAGCAAAAAAATGGCAAAAGTGCAGAGAACGGCGAAAAAATCGCGCGTTCAGGCTCGTGAAGCCAGAGAAGCGGTGGAAGAGAATAAGAAAGCACAGGCCGAGCGTGATAAACAGCTCAGCGAGCAGCAAAAGCAGGCTGCGCTGTCTAAAGAGTATAAAGCGCAGATCAAACAACTTATTGAAATGAATAAAATCACCATTTCTCGTGGCGATATTGGTTACAACTTCACTGATAATAACCTAATCAAAAAAGTCTATGTTGATAAAGTGACCCAGTCGCAGTTGATCAAGGGCCGTCTGGCCATTGCGCGTCTGACGGCTGAAAGCAGTAGCGATAGCGAATATGCCATCATTCCGGCTGTCGTCGCCGATAAAATTGCCCAGCGCGATGCAAGCTATATTGTATTAAATTGCGAGCTTAGCCAGGAAGCGAAGGACGAAGACGATCCGTATGCTGATTTTGTCGTCCCTGATGATTTGATGTGGTAAGAAAAACAAACAGATAATTCAGACTTCCGTCGCGTATTTCGGTGAGCGCTCGCGCCGCCACCGAAATACTGTCAACGTCTCTTCTTCTGGAACCTCGCCACTAAAACTTATAGTGTTCTTTGCTCAGCCCGTATTTTCTCATGCGTAAATACAGTTTTTTACGCGGAATTTGTAAATACTCCGCCACTTCATTAATGCGTCCCTGATGAATATTTAACGCCTCGGTAATAATCTGCCGCTCGTACTCCTCCACCCGGCGATCGAGCGGCGTCGGTTCAGGCATATGCATCTGCGGATTTGCGGTTTCAGCCAGCGGAAGTAGCCCAACAGCAAAAAGCTCAGCGGCGTTCGCCAGCTCCCGAACATTACTTAACCACACGCGGCGCCGCATGCCTTTCATGAGTTCCCCGTCAACGTCAGGTACCGGATGATTCAGGCGCAGACAGGCTTTCTGCAGATAATGACGAAACAGGGGCTCAATATCATCGGGACGCTGTGATAACGGCTGACAAGCGATTTGCGTCATCGCGAAACAGTAATAGAGTTCGGCCACAATCTGGTTAGTTGCCGCCAGTTCCACCAGCGATGTGGCGCCAATGCCGATTAAGCGAAAAGGACGCCGCTCCTGGCTTTGCAGGTGCACCAGTTGGTGCTGCTGTTCGCGCGTCAGGCATTCAATATGGCTCAGGACCAGCGTACCACCTTGCGCCTGGGTAATAAGGTCATTGAGTTGTCCCGCATTGCCTGGCGTCAATTCACCGCGGATAAACGGTTCCTCGGTGCTGCGCCCAAGCTGATGCAAATAACGGGCTCCTGTCATACGCCCCGTTCCCGCCTCGCCATAAAACCAGACGGCAATATCCGTTTCCGCCAGCTGCTGCAGACGCTGGCGGTACTGATTGACCCATTCGCTGTAACCGATCAGCTCAACCTGCAGCTTTTGCTGACAATAGTGGCGACGCGCAATCACCGATTTTCGCTGACGCAGCGCATCTTCTACCAACAACAGCAGTTTGCCGGGGTCAACCGGTTTTTGCAGAAAATCCCATGCCCCTTTTTTCACCGCTTCCACGGCCATCGGGACGTCGCCATGGCCGGTGATCAACAGGATCGGCAGCTGATTATCATCCTGATGAAACAACGTCATGAGATCGATTCCATTGCAGCCAGGCATACACACGTCGCTCAGGACAATCCCCGGCCAGTCGGCCTGTAGCCAATTTCGGGCGTCAAAAGGGTTACTGCATGCGTATACACGATAACCCTCCTGTTCAAGCAACAGCGTGTAAGCGTCGAGAACATCGGCATCGTCATCAATCAGCAAAACAGCATATTCATCACACAACATCGTTTACATCCGTCAGATTAAATTGCAGCACGACGCAGGCATTGCGCCCCGGCGTCGAGGCCAGGCGCAGCTCGCCGTTCATTTGCGTCATTAACGATACACAAATCGATAAACCAATACCGAGACCCACATCCTTACTGGTGGTAAACGGCTTTAATAGTGATGGCAACAACGCGGCTGGCCAGCCGGGGCCGTTATCACAGACTAAGACACATAATCGGTGGCCTTCAGCCTGCCAGTGAACCTCTATTTCCGCGGCAGCCGGACAGGCATCCAGCGCATTTGCCAGTATGTTTACCAGTACCTGCTGAATACGCACTTCATCACCTGCCACCCACACACTGTGAGCAGGAAGCGTCAGCGTGCCCTGCTGCTTATGGCGCATAGCCAGCAGTTCCCAGGCAGCAGTAAACGTTTGTCGTAGATCGACCGGATGTAAAGGCGCGCCCGGCTCAGCCCGACGCGCAAACTGACGCAGCGAACGGATAATGGCATCGATGCGGGTAATCAGCCCCTCCGCTTTGGTTAACGTGCTTCTGGCCTGAGCGGATTGCCCCTGCTCAATTGCCCTTCCCGCCGTAAACAGGTACATCGACAGCGCATTCAGCGGTTGATTAATTTCGTGTGCCAGAGTGGTCATGGTCTGGCCGACCACCGCCAGTTTAGCCGTCTGGATCAGCTCATCCTGCGTAGCCCGGAGATCGGACTCAATCTCCTTACGCTCCGCCACTTCCTGCTCCAGCTGATTTTTTTGCGCATTCAACTGGCCCAGGGTATGGCGCAGCAGGCCCGCGATACGCCCCAATTCATCGCGCCCGTAAACCGGGATAGTGGCGTCCGTTCGCCCCAGACCGATTTGCACCACAGCCTGGTTGAGCGCGGTAAAACGCTTCACCAGCCGGGAACGAATGAAGTAGTGGTTAAGTCCCCAGGCGAGAAGGAGCGCCAGCAGCGTCGCCAACAGAATAAGTCCGCCGCTGACGCGAACAATTTGTTCCAGCCGCTGGTTAAACATCTGCATTTGCTGATGGCTACTTCCCAATTGCGCTTCAAGCAGTGTTCGAAAGCGCCCGAGCGTTGCCTCTCTGGCGTGGTTGGCATCAATGAGCGCCTTTTGCGCAGCGACATAATCGCGCATCGTATCGGGCATTTTATTTTTCATCATCCCGATTTCCAGCAGTTCATCAATAGTTTGCCGCAGGGTGATTGTACTGGGCCAGTCATCGAGGGTACGGATGTTTTCATCGGCGGTTTTCTTCAGATTCTCCAGGTAGCGGATATGGTTCTCCACCAGCATCCCGTCGTCGCTGCCCGATTTCAGTTCATTAAGCCTGTCGCGTAAATCATCGACGATCTGATTTTCAATTCTTGCCAGGGTGTACACCTGCTGCTGCTCGTTTTGCACCTCTCTGGCACGTTTGAGATACAGCGCCGCATCGCCACTTTTTGCCTCGATTTGATCCAACAACGTCCCCTGTTGCCAGGTAAAATCCTGCACCAGTGAATTCAGCTCGGTGTTAAAATCATCGTGTAGCCAGTCGATGCGTGCGGAGAGTTCACTCACTTTTTCACGCACGAGGAACATGTTGTAGAGCACCCGGTCCAGTTCCGCCATCAACGCCCGGCTGTCCTGCAAAATCACCGCCAGCTGCTGTTGTTCTGCGGGTTGTAGCCCCCGGCTCAGTGTCTCGATTTTATCCAGATGTGAGATTATCTGATTGCGCAATTGCAGCCTCACCGTCGTGTTGGGGGCCAGCAGGAATTCATTAAGTTGATCCACAACCAGGTTAAGATTCCCTTCAATCAAAAAAGCGGAATGCACGCGCGGGAAGTAATCATCAAGCGAATAGCGTATCTGCGAGCTCTGCTCATGCCATGAGTACAAACTGACGCAGCTTACGCTCAATGTCAGTAGTGCGCCCGTCAGAAAGGCTCCCCGCAGGCTGCTGCTGATGTTGAGCTGCCGCAGGCGTTGCAGTATCGATCCACCTTTCATTTTAATTCTTCCAGTTTTGCTATCGCCTGACGTTGATTTTTAAGAAACCACAGCTGCCATTCCATCATCTGCTGTTCGGCAAAGCTTTTGTTATCGAACTGAGCAAGCCAGGCCTCATCTTCACTACGCCTGGCATCTATCGGGACGCTGGTCAGTAAGGCTCTGATTTCGGGTAACGGGCGTTTAAGGCGCGCTTCCGCACTGTATAGAGCTCGCCAGGCATCTTTCAGTTGTGCGAGACGAAAACTGATGGCGGTATCAAACATCCGTTGCACCAGCCGCTGCCGCTTAAGGATCAGCCGATAATTAAGCGCAGGCTGATTCATCAACATAGCCTGTTGAGCGGCCCGTGGGTTATCTGGCGCGAGCTGGGTAACCGGATATTTTCCCGTATTCGCATCCGCAAGGATCCGCTGTCCTTCCGGACTTAATAAGTAGCGGATAAAACGACGCGCTTCACTGGCATGCTGGCTGTTCTTGAGAACGGCGACATAGGTTGGCGACACTGCGGAGCGAGGAAAATAGGTAAAGGCCAGATGCGGATCGTTGAGCAACAGGTTGGCATAGTTATCAATGACCGGCCCGGCAACGCCAAGACCGATCTTAATTTTGTCGGCGACGCCAAAACTGCGTGATGAAATCGTCACCAGATTACCCGCGCTCGCTAACAGCGTCGCCCAGCCCTCTTCCCACCCTTTTTGCTGCAACAGCGACTCAACCATCAGATGGTTGGTATCGGAACGTGACGGACTACTCATCAACAACGCATTCTGATATTTAGGCTGCGTTAAATCCGCCCAGTCAGCAGGAGGAGAAAGGTGTCGCGCCGCCAGCGCGGAACGGTTAATTAGCAGGCCAAAACCGGATATCGCCACCGCCACAGAGGTAGAACGAATAGACTCAGGCACCAGCCTCTGGCTTTCCGGCAGCGCATTATCAAAGGGCGCCAGCTTCTGATGCTCCTGAAGATGCTGTAACAGCATGGGCGATGAGGTCAAAATGAGATCAACGTTTTCCGCATTCGCGGTATCAAGCAGTTGTTCCAGCGAGCTGCTGGTCCGGTTTAACGTGCGAATCATCACCGATCCCGGCTGCGTCTGCCAGCGCTGGATAATCCAGGCCGTGGCGCCGGGAGAAAAGGTTGTGGCCATCACCAGCTCTTTACTCAACGCCTGGCGACTCGCCAACAGCGACATGAAACAGAGCAAGATTGCCCAAAAACGCCGCCAACAGAAAAGTCTGTTTGTGATCCCGTTCATAAATACCAACATGTGCAAAAAATAATATTGAGACAAAACTTACCCGTTTATCACTACAGCAGAGAGGAATAAGGTTATTCGCAAGTTTACCAAACGCAAAGTGACTACATCAGCAAAGAATACCCGAAAATACAGTATGAATTTGTTAATATCCGCACATGCCAGCAATAAAAGTCCGCGCAAAAGAACAGAAATAAAATATCATTATTTAAAAAGAGTCAAAATCCGCCGCGCTACCCACAAAATGGGTCAATAATGACACATTTCATCGACTTGAGTTTCTCTCCTGCCTATTTCACTCTTCACCACGAAAACTCCTGATATTCACATCAATATAAATTTAGGTGATGATATGTTATCAATATTTAAGGCAGGGCCTGCGGCAAATAAAGTCCCGGCGGAGAAAGTCCAGGAAACTTATGGCCGCTATCGCATTCAGGCATTACTCAGCGTATTCCTGGGCTATCTTGCGTACTATATTGTGCGTAATAACTTCACGCTCTCAACGCCTTATCTGAAGGAGCATCTGGATCTCAGCGCCACGCAGATCGGTTTACTCAGCAGTTGTATGCTTATCGCCTATGGGATCAGTAAAGGCATTATGAGCAGCCTGGCAGACAAAGCCAGCCCCAAAGTCTTTATGGCATGCGGTTTGATTCTGTGCGCCATCGTCAACGTAGGTTTAGGGTTCAGTACCGGATTCTGGATTTTTGCCGCGCTGGTTGTCTTCAACGGCTTGTTCCAGGGGATGGGCGTCGGCCCTTCATTTATTACTATCGCCAACTGGTTTCCGCGTAAAGAACGTGGACGCGTTGGCGCATTCTGGAATATCTCACACAATGTCGGTGGTGGTATTGTTGCCCCGATCGTTGGTGCCGCCTTTGCCATTTTGGGAAGTGAACACTGGCAAAGCGCCAGCTATATTGTTCCGGCCGGCGTTGCCGTCCTGTTTGCATTTATCGTGCTGATGCTGGGGAAAGGTTCACCACGCCAGGAAGGTTTACCGGCTCTGGAACAAATGATGCCGGAGGAAAAAGTTGTATTAAATGCCCGACACGCTGTCCAGGCGCCAGAAAATATGAGCGCCTTCCAGATCTTCTGCACTTATGTCCTGCGTAATAAAAATGCCTGGTATGTTTCACTGGTAGATGTTTTTGTCTATATGGTACGTTTTGGCATGATTAGCTGGTTGCCAATTTATCTGTTAACCGAAAAACATTTCTCGAAAGAGGAAATGAGCGTCGCTTTTTTATTTTTCGAATGGGCGGCAATCCCTTCCACATTACTGGCGGGTTGGCTTACCGATAAACTGTTTAAAGGCCGTCGCATGCCATTGGCCATGATTTGTATGGCACTGATTTTCGTCTGTCTGATCGGCTACTGGAAAAGCGAATCGCTGTTGATGGTGACTATTTTTGCCGCCATCGTTGGCTGCCTGATTTATGTTCCTCAGTTCCTGGCCTCCGTTCAGACCATGGAAATCGTACCCAGCTTCGCAGTGGGTTCCGCAGTAGGATTGCGCGGATTTATGAGCTACATTTTTGGCGCGTCATTGGGCACCAGCCTGTTTGGCGTAATGGTCGACAAAATGGGATGGCATGGCGGTTTCTATCTGCTGATGGGGGGAATTGTCTGTTGCATCCTGTTCTGCTACCTCTCTCATCGCGGGGCGCTGGAACTTGAGCAACAGCGGAAAAATGCTCAGCAAGAAGAAGCATCACTCCAGTTGGCTGACGCCCGTTAATCGATTTCAGTCTCGCAAAAAGTGCCAGCGCAGCTGGCACTTCCCTACTCTCAGCTAAATAAAAAACAGCTAAACGTGAAAATTCATTTCCAATCGTAACACGCCGGATTATTGCCTACCGTCCCCCACCATAAAGCGAATGATCAAACCGCATGTTGGGGCAAGAAAAAGGAATAATCCGGTTACCATTTCGTTACCATTAGTCAACCGCATAGTAAAAACGTAAATTAAGGCGGTGAGTATGACCATGCCGATAAAAGCGCTTATTGACGCCGCAGCGCCCATTACCTGCCAGATGTAGCAACTGACGCTCAGAATACTCAATGCGAGAAAGGTCCAAAAATAGAGCATAGCGATACCTCCTGTTTGCCATAAAACTTTACGTAAGTCCTTACACTCCCTTGTTTTTATATTCTAAGATAATTTCCATCAGTCCGCAATTTAAGCAACATTTACGTTACAAAAATCACTCATCTGCTTACTATTTAGATATACACCTGGAGTTTATTTATTCATCATAAAAACAATGAATTATAAATAGTCTTTTTTTTGTTCTTAATCGCCCCCAAAATATTTACGAAACTTGAGTAATTATTTCTGGCTGACATTAATCTTCGGGTGTACATTGTGCGTCCGATCATTCATGCCCCTCGTGGTTTTGTCCTGACTCAGTTTTACACTCTTTGCAGGAACCAATGTCGTTTATGGCGGCCTAACGATCTGTGCAGAGTGTAACGCGCCAGACCCAGCGTCTTCGCGATACATCTATTTCGTATCAACAACAGGTGCTTATGTTTCCCCAATGTAAATTTTCACGCGCGTTTTTACATCCGCGCTATTGGCTCACGTGGTTTGGCGTCGGTGTGCTCTGGTTACTGGTACAACTTCCCTATCCCGTATTATGTTTTCTTGGTACCCGTACAGGAACACTGGCTCGTCCATTTTTAAAGCGCCGTGAATCTATTGCACGTAAAAACCTCGAACTCTGTTTCCCCAATCTGTCGCAGGAAGAGAGAGACAAACTGGTCGATGAGAACTTCCGTTCACTCGGCATGGGACTGCTTGAAACAGGTATGGCCTGGTTCTGGCCGGATCACCGCGTTCGCAAATGGTTTGATGTAGAAGGGTTGGACAACCTGAAACGCGCCCAGATGGAAGACCGTGGCGTGATGGTCGTAGGCGTACACTTTATGTCGCTCGAATTAGGTGGCCGCGTAATGGGGCTGTGCCAGCCTATGATGGCAACCTATCGCCCGCACAACAATAAGTTGATGGAGTGGATCCAAACCCGCGGTCGTATGCGTTCCAACAAAGCCATGATCGGCAGAAATAATCTGCGTGGCATTGTCGGCGCCCTGAAAAAAGGGGAAGCGGTATGGTTTGCTCCCGATCAGGACTACGGTCGTAAAGGAAGCTCGTTCGCGCCTTTCTTCGCCGTTAAAAACGTGGCAACCACTAATGGTACTTACGTGCTGTCACGCCTGTCGGGCGCAGCGATGCTGACCGTAACCATGGTGAGAAAAGCAGATAACTCAGGTTACCGCCTGTTTATCACACCACAAATGGAAGGTTACCCGGCAGATGAAAGCCAGGCTGCGGCTTATATGAATAAAATTATCGAAAAAGAGATCATGCGCGCGCCCGAGCAGTATCTCTGGATCCACCGTCGCTTCAAAACCCGCCCCATGGGGGAAGCCTCGTTATATATCTAACAAGAAAGGCCTTACGGCCTTTCTTTTTGTCTGTGGCTGAATTACTTAACGCCCCACTCGTTCTGTAGTTCAGCCATGCGCTCATTGTAGTTACGAGCAATACAGGCTGGTTTATCCTGCTCTTTCCAGCACTCGTTTCGTCCTTTAACCCAGCCGCGCTGCTCCGCTTTCAGCGTTGGGTTATTTTTCGATTTAACCAACGCCTGTTTGTAAACCCCGTTCAACTTAACATCCATCGCGGAGAGTGATGGACTCTGGCAAATAACCTCTTCAATACTTCCCTTTGCCACCGCTGAGCAGGAGAAAGAAGGGCCGCTGTGGGGCGATTTTTCCCCCGGGGCGTAGTCAATATTGTCTTCAGGCTGACAAATTCCGTGCTTACGATTTGGCCCTGCCCATGAAACTTCCGGGTTGCCGTCATCTTTACGGGAGATGGAAAGCGTATTTTTGCCGCTTTTGGCTTCCCAGTAGTTTTCATTGAAGCTCTTTACGGTCGCCTTGGCACCGTCAATCCAAACGTTACCTTTACCATCACTATTCACACCACCAATACTTGCGCAGCTGAAATTAAACGCCAACGGTGAGGCCGCCATCGACGTCACTGGCGTAAGAACGAGTGCTAACATCATTAATCTGGTCATTTTTAACCTTTTCATTATTGAATTCCGCGAAAAATTAACCGCATACATACTATGGTGATATGAGAATTCTCCGACTAATCATTACGTCGCTCAATAGCAATTTATTACCGGCAGAAATTAAACTGTCGCCGAATCACGACACTTGTAAGTTATTAAAATTAAATAGAAAAATGCCTCTTGTCTCACCTCATTTTTAGGCGTACATTAGCGCCGTCTGGAGCACTAAAGCTCAGAATTCTGAGGTGATGCCGCCAGGCAAACGAGGGATATTCTCCATTTCGTTTGCGCGTGCATCAGCTCTCTGTCAGGTAAGCATATGTTCATTCAGACGTACCCAGGTACGCGGAGAGATGAAAAGTGAAATATTTCTTTATGGGCATTTCTTTTATGGTCATCGTTTGGGCCGGTACGTTCGCCCTGATGATCTAAATAAAAGACGCAGCAAAAAACAGGAGCCATCAGGCTCCTGTTTGCTTTTGGAGATCTCACGATCGGTTAGTCGGTACTTTCAATAGCCGATTTCGCACTGGCAGGCAGTAAGCCATCTGCGCGGAACATCGCTTTGATGCCGCGGATCGCCTGGCGGGTACGGTCACGGTTTTCAATTAAGGCAAAACGCACGTGCGTATCGCCATAATCACCAAAGCCAATCCCCGGCGAAACGCATACTTTCGCTTCGTTCAGCAGTTTCTTGGCAAACTCAAGTGACCCCATCGCGGCATATTGCTCAGGAATTTTCGCCCAAACGTACATTGAGGCCTTTGGCATCTCAACCATCCAACCGGCCTCATGCAGTCCTTTAACCAGCACATCGCGACGGCGTTTATACTGCTCGGCAATATCCCGTACGCATTGCTGATCGCCTTCCAGCGCCGCGATTGCCGCAACCTGCAACGGTGTAAACGTCCCGTAATCGTGATAACTCTTGATGCGTGCCAGCGCGTTGACCAGCGTTTTATTGCCAACCATAAAACCGATACGCCAGCCCGCCATGTTGTAGCTTTTCGACAGGGTGAAAAATTCAACCGCGACATCACGAGCGCCAGGTACTTGCATAATCGATGGCGCTTTCCAGCCATCGTAAACGATATCGGCATAAGCGAGATCGTGAACCACCAGCACGTCATAGCGTTTAGCCAGCGCGACGACTTTTTCGAAAAATTCCAGCTCGACGCACTGTGCTGTCGGGTTGGACGGGAAACCTAAGATCATCATCTTCGGTTTCGGGTAGCTTTCACGGATCGCGCGCTCCAGCTCATTAAAGAAATCGACACCTTCGACCAGCGGCACTGACCGTACCTGCGCCCCGGCAATCACCGCGCCATAAATATGGATCGGATAGCTCGGGTTGGGTACGAGAACCGTATCCCCATGATCGAGCGTTGCCAGCATCAGGTGCGCCAGTCCCTCTTTGGAACCAATGGTCACAATCGCTTCGGATTCAGGATCAATCTCAACGTCATAGCGTTCCTGATACCAGCGGGAAATCGCCCGACGCAGACGCGGAATGCCGCGAGACGTGGAATAGCCATGCGTGTCCGGGCGCTGCGCCACGGTACACAGTTTTTCAACAATGTGAGGAGGCGTGGCCCCATCCGGGTTCCCCATACTGAAATCGATAATATCTTCGCCGCGCCGACGCGCAGCCATCTTCAGTTCAGCGGTAATGTTAAAAACGTAAGGGGGAAGGCGATCAATACGCGTAAAGCGACGTTCAGGGCGGGAGTCAGCCATAATATCCTCAGATTAACGTTAGCGCCCGGACCGTCCGAGCGACGCTGCCACGATGGTGGCACGTTTAGAAAATAGCCTGAATAATTTCCTTCTGTCGAGAGGCAAAACAAAATATTTTTTTCGACACAAATGAGGAACAGGCAAACAAAATGAGGAAATATTCATTTTCACACACCGCTAAAAATTACCATCATTTAACATTTTATTGTTGAAAACATTACCTTGATCTTTGCGCTTAGAAGACAGGTATTGTAAATACAACAACAATGCAACAATCCCCTTTTAATATTAAGGTTTTTCCTCATTAGCCGCAGGCTGCGCGGGCGCTGGTCATCCAGACTCAGGTTGCCTATCATAGAGGTTTAACCCCTGCGCAAGAGTCACCCGTGCACGAAATATTTAATATGCTGCTGGCGGTATTTGACCGGGCAGCGCTGATGCTGTTTTGTCTGTTTTTCCTGATTCGTATCCGCCTGTTTCGCGAACTGTTGCACAAGTCAGCTCACTCCCCGAAAGAGTTGCTCGCCGTCACCGCGATTTTCTCGATGTTTGCCCTGTTCAGTACCTGGTCCGGCGTACCGGTTGAAGGCTCACTGGTAAACGTACGTATTATCGCGGTCATGTCAGGGGGAATTTTGTTCGGTCCGTGGGTCGGCATCATTACGGGACTCATCGCCGGCACCCACCGCTACCTGATTGATATTGGCGGCGTAACCGCCCTACCCTGCTTTATTACCAGTATTCTGGCAGGCTGCATTGCCGGGTGGATCAACCGTAAGATCCCCAAAGCGCAACACTGGCGCGCAGGTATTTTAGGCGGAATGCTGTGCGAATCCCTGACCATGATCCTCGTCGTTGCCTGGGCGCCTACGACCGCGCTGGGGCTGGATATCGTCTCGAAAATCGGTATCCCGATGATCCTGGGCAGCGTCTGTATTGGTTTTATCGTCATGCTGGTTCAAAGCGTGGAGGGCGAGAAAGAAGCCAGCGCCGCGAAACAGGCCAAGCTGGCACTGGATATCGCCAACAAAACTCTGCCGCTTTTCCGTCACGTCAACAGCGAGTCGCTCCGCCAGGTGTGTGAAATTATTCGCCATGACATCCATGCAGACGCCGTCGCGATTACCAATACCCAGCACGTTCTGGCCTACGTTGGCGTGGGTGAACTGAATTACCGCGATAACGATGACTTCGTCAGCCCGACCACGCGACAGGCGATCAATTACGGAAAAATCATCATAAAAAACAATGATGAAGCACATCGGACACCGGAAATACACTCCATGCTGGTGATCCCGCTTTGGGAGAAAGGCGTTGTCACCGGCACGCTGAAGATCTACTACTGTCACGCTCACCAGATCACCTCCTCGCTACAGGAAATGGCCATCGGCCTGTCGCAAATTATCTCGACTCAGCTTGAGGTTTCTCGGGCGGAACAGCTACGCGAAATGGCAAATAAGGCAGAACTGCGGGCACTGCAGAGTAAAATAAATCCCCATTTCCTGTTTAACGCCCTGAACGCTATTTCGTCGTCGGTGCGACTTAACCCGGACACCGCGCGCCAGCTCATTTTTAATTTGTCGCGTTATCTTCGCTATAATATTGAATTAAAAGATGATGAGCAGATCGACATCAAGAAAGAGCTGTACCAAATCAAGGATTACATCGCCATCGAACAGGCCCGTTTTGGCGACAAGCTGACGGTTATTTATGATATTGATGAAGAGGTAAGCTGTTATATTCCCAGCCTGCTGATTCAGCCGCTTGTCGAGAACGCCATTGTTCATGGTATTCAACCCTGCAAAGGGAAAGGCGTGGTGACCATCAGCGTTGCAGAGTGCGGAAATCGGGTACGAATTGCCGTGCGGGACACCGGTCATGGGATCGATCCGAAAGTGATTGAGCGGGTCGAATCCAATGAAATGCCGGGTAATAAAATTGGCCTGTTGAATGTCCATCATCGCGTTAAGCTGCTCTATGGCGAAGGATTACTGATCCGCCGTCTGGAGCCGGGCACAGAGATTGCCTTTTATGTGCCTAATCAGCACTCGCCCGCAGCCGCACCGGCCACATTATTGCTTTAACCAGGAGTGAAGTCGTGAAAGTCATCATTGTCGAAGATGAATTCCTGGCCCAACAGGAACTAAGCTGGCTGATAAAAGAGCACAGCCAGATGGAGATTGTCGGCACATTTGACGACGGTCTTGACGTGCTGAAATATCTCCAGCACAACCGCGTTGACGCTATTTTTCTGGATATCAATATTCCCTCGCTGGATGGTGTACTGTTGGCGCAAAACATCAGCCAGTTCGCGCATAAGCCCTTTATTGTGTTTATTACCGCGTGGAAAGAGCACGCTGTTGAAGCTTTCGAACTGGAAGCTTTTGACTATATTCTGAAACCGTATCAGGAATCGCGCATTGTCGGCATGCTGCAAAAGCTGGAGGCCGCCTGGCAACAGCAGCAAGCGGGAACCTCGCCAGCCAGCCCGGTGATCCGTGAAAACGATACGATCAACCTGATTAAAGATGAGCGGATCATCGTAACCCCGATCAACGACATCTACTACGCTGAAGCCCATGAAAAGATGACCTTCGTCTATACCCGGCGCGAGTCGTATGTGATGCCAATGAACATCACCGAATTTTGCAGCAAACTGCCTGCTTCACATTTCTTCCGCTGCCACCGCTCATTCTGTGTCAATTTGAATAAAATTCGCGAGATCGAACCCTGGTTTAACAACACCTACATTCTGCGCTTAAAAGACCTGGAATTTGAAATCCCGGTGAGTCGGAGTAAAGTGAAAGAGTTCAGACAGTTAATGCACTTATAGCGCAGAGAAAGAGCAATGAAAGAGCCAGACCTGCCCGCCGACCAACAGTTTTTTGCCGATCTGTTCAGCGGCCTGGTGTTAAATCCGCAGCGTCTGGGGCGCGTATGGTTCGCTACGCCGCGAACCACATTACCGACCGGCAGTTTATGTATTGACCTGCCCCGCCTGGATATCGTGCTGCGCGGAGAGTACAGCAACCAACTGGAAAAGCAGCAGCACAGTCTGGCGGAAGGCGACATGTTGTTCATCCCGGCTAAAGCGGCGAATTTACCAGGCAACGATAAACCGGTGATGCTCTTGAGCCTGGTATTTTCTCCAGCCTGGCTGGGACTCTCTTTTTACGACAACCGAACCGCATCGCTGTTGCGTCCCGTACGTCGCATTGAGTTACCACATCCGCAGCGCGGTGAAGGCGAGGCGATGCTTACCGCATTGACCCATTTAAGCCGCTCACCTCAGGCCCAGGATATTATTCAACCGCTGGTGCTTAGCCTGCTGCACCTATGCCGCAGCGTGGTCAACACCCGGCCTGATATAGCGCGCCCGCGCTCTGAATTTCTCTATCACAGCATATGTAATTGGGTCCAGGACAACTATGCCCAATCGCTGAGCCGGGACAACGTAGCGCAGTTTTTTAATATCACGCCGAATCACTTATCAAAAATATTTACCCAGCATGGCACCATGGGATTTGTCGAGTACGTGCGGTGGGTGAGAATGGCGAAGGCGCGCATCATCTTACAGAAATATCATCTGTCGATTAGCGAAGTCGCACAGCGTTGCGGGTATCAGGACAGTGATTATTTTTGCCGCCTGTTCCGCCGTCAGTTTGGCCTGACGCCGGGCGAGTACGGCGCGCGTTTCCAGTCAGCACGTTGATTGAGACAACACCAACGCGTTAGTCATATCCACTTGTATCGTTGTAAAATAACGCCCCTTCGCACATAACGTGCAGGCTGACTCAACAAAGTGAATATTCGATGAAAAACAGACGTGCACTTTCCCTGATGTGTCTTCAGATGCTGGAATCAGGTGCGGATCGTCGGACCGTGAAAAGAGCGCTCACCGCCCGACGCGTAAAAGGTCGCCAGGCGGTAGTACTGCTCTGCAAACAAGAGATGACGTTATTAAGGGCCGGGAAACTGCCGATTCAACACACCATAAATTAATAATTTCTCTATCAGAAGCGTTTACGCAGCCTGCAAGCGCCTCGCCGCAGGCTGGAAAGCGTTCCTCTCTGTAGAATTTAAAACGTCAGTTCCGCCTCCAGCAGCGCCAGAATGCTTTCGGCATCGGTAGCGGCAAACAACGACTGGCGGAACTGCTTGTTCACCAGCTTACGCGCCAGCTGCGAGAAGACCTTCACGTGGTTAATGCCTTCATCGGCGCCCAGCGTCAGCATGATCACCAGTTCAACGTCGCCCATCTCGGACTGCCAGTCTATCGGCTGAGCAAGCCGGGCAATACTG
>NZ_JAHLQZ010000379.1:0-1531 GCF_018919505.1 Citrobacter sp. S55_ASV_140 | reverse complement strand
GTATAGCGCTGGCAGCTTTAGGAGTGGTCCTAATACGTTAATACTCTTTTCCTGTTACCCGGCTACGGTAGCTGTCCCAGTTAAAAATCACCCACAGGCTGTTACCGAGACGCATGCGATCCATCACGCGCTCACCCAGCAGTTTGTTCATTTCATCCATATTGCTGTTGGTTAACATACCGGTCGGGCGTTTTGAGGACGATCGGCGATCGACGATCTGATTGATGATCACTTTTTCATAGCGGGATTCGGTCTGCATGCCGATCTCATCGATCACCAGCAGATCTACATTGCTAAGATCGTTGAGCAACTGTTCTTCGCTGGTTTCACGGTTACTGAAGGTTTCTTTCATCGCCGACATGATATCAGCCACGGTAATGATCAGTACCGACTTACCGCGGAGCAGCAGTTCGTTGCAGATAGCTGCCGCCAGATGGTTTTTGCCGGTGCCGGGTTTGCCCGAGAAAATAAAGCTGGCGATGTTGCCGTCAAACTCATCAACGTACTGGCGGGCTTTGCTCAGGGCGTTCATCTGACCTTCGCATTCCACCCGATAGTTATCGAATGAACAGTTTTGGTGCAGCGGACGGATACCGGAGCGGTTGAATGTGCGCTGCATTTTCATGGCCCGGTTTTCGCGGGCCAGCGCTGCGGCACGAATTTCACCTTGCTCTTTTTGCCATGCCAGTAGCTCTTCGCCCGTTTTAAAGGCAGGCTCGACATTGGGCGGCATCATTTTTTGCAGACGTTTCATCAGATCGCCAACGTTTTTCATCGTTATCCTCTAAAACCTGGTGGAATATGGCTGTCAGGTTCGCTGACACTGTTCACATCGCGCTTTGGCATTCCGCCATTGCTGGCCCGGCCAATCTGGACGCTACGCGCCAGTTTTTGCTGCCACTGAATATGGTGAAAGACTTTGCCTTCGGCCTGCCAGTAGGCGACGAATGAGGCCAGTTCCTCGGCGGTGACCGGTTCTCTTAACGCCACGCCCCACAGAGCGGCCTGGCGCTGAAAGTCGGCATCGGGTTGCCAGTCAGCGTACATCGCAAATTTCCCCATTGGCACGGCCACGGGCGCAGCTTGCGGCTCTTCATAAAATTGCGCATCCAACGTCACATCGCTTCCTGGACGTGACAGCTTCTCTTCAAGCGCCAACAACTGAGCCAGTCGCGCAGGCGTCAGCGCGTAAAACGCTGGCGCATTGTTGGCGAATACCGCTACGGCACCACCCGCAGACTTTGCCAGTACCGCGTGGTGATCGTGTAGTAAGGCGTCAATGCTGATGACGTCCGGCGTCAAAATTTTGCAGGGCATAATGTTTCTCAAAACTGAACAACAACCGAGAAGGGACTGCTTTTATAGTAACACAGAGAACCAGGAGAGCAGCAGATGAGGGGGAGATTCCCCCTCTGCGAGGTGCTAAGAAATTACCGCGCTAGACGCGTGGGCGTTTGCGATACAGCCATAAGCCTGGTACGGATAAGCCGATAGAGAGCGCGCCGACAATCGATGAAGCTTTCAGGAAATT
>NZ_JAHLQZ010000378.1:0-1544 GCF_018919505.1 Citrobacter sp. S55_ASV_140 | reverse complement strand
AATGTAAGGGACTACTCTTCTTCTGCTTCGACGAAGTTGGCGTCTTTGACTGAAGTTGTTGCACGACGGGCTTCGCCTTTGTGCTGCACTTTATTGAGCTGCCGTTCCAGCTTGTTGATCAAATCGTTAATTGCGGTGTACATATCCTCGTGTTTTGCGCTGGCGACCAGATGTCCGTTCGGTGTATTGATGGTGGCATCAGCAATGAAACCCTGTGGCTCCTTAGACAGAATGATATGTGGATTAATCAGATGAGTTTGCCATTTTTCAAGTTTGGCGAGACGGTCTGCGACATGCTGGCGAATTGCCGGAGTAATTTCCATTTGTTTACTGGTAATGTTCATTGTCATAAATTTTACCTCTTGTCTTTCCCGTCTTGGTGATTCCAGCATACCGTTCCTAATGTCAAAATGTGTGATTTAAATCACATTATTTTGTCGCTTTTTGTCAAGAAAACCTTTTTGTGAGGCACCGCAGGAACAAGCGATTTTTTACTTGAGGAATAGCAGAAAGCAGGCCATATTTGATGAGATGCGTTGGAGCTAAACCGCTTCAGTTATGGCGTAAACGGATAAAAAAACGGCAGCCCTTGGGGCTGCCGTTTTGCATTCTGAGGTAAATCAGGTGTTACTGCTGTTGGCGGCAATGATTTTCGCTACTTTTTCTGCCTGCGCATTCATTTGCATCTGGCGATAAGCGTTTTCCATCAACGGCAGAGCATCACGTGTTGCCTGGGTATCCGGGTAGTCGCGCAGCATGCCTTCCACACGGTTTACCACCGCCACCCATGCGCCACGGGCAGTGTAATATTCCGCAACGGAGTATTCATACTTCGCCAGACGATCTTTCAGGAACACCAGACGTTTAGTGGCGTCAGTGGTGTACTGGCTGTTCGGATAGCCACGTACCAGTTTGGAAAAGTCATTAAACGCAGCTCGGGCATGTTGTGGATCGCGATCGCTGCGATCAACCCCAAAGAATCCTTGCAGTGCGCTATCATCCAACGCCATATTGGTCAGGCCACGCATATACATGACATAATCAATGTTAGGGTGTGTCGGATTAAGACGGATAAAACGATCGATGGCAGCCTGAGCAAGTGGCAGATCGGCGTTTTTGTAGTAGGCGTAGATGAGATCTAATTGCACCTGCTGAGAATACGGTCCAAATGGATAACGGTTATCCAACGCTTCCAATTGCGTTATTGCCTGTTTCCAGTTACCGTCCTGCAGCTTTTGCTGAGCAGTCGCGTAGATTTCATTTGGCGGATTATCGGGCACCTCTTCCTTTGAACCAGAGCAACCCGCCAAAAACAGGCTCAACGTGGCTGCTGCCACCAGATATTTCATGCGCGTCATGACGTTTTGACTTTCCTCAAAATGTTTTACGGGAGATTCTCTGTTCCTGCTCCCGGTTAAGACCAGCTACAATAGCACACTATATTAAACGGCAAAGCCGTAAAACCCAACGTTAAACAAAGAAGCAGTTTATGGCACAACGAGTAGAACTCACCGCAACAGTCTCCGAAAATCAGCTCGGTCAAC
>NZ_JAHLQZ010000377.1:0-1545 GCF_018919505.1 Citrobacter sp. S55_ASV_140 | reverse complement strand
TAGCTACACTACCCTTATGTTTTGTGTATGACTTCTGCATGTTGCTGAGTATGAAGGCTACCTCATAGCTATACCATCCATAAGCAGACCCTATTTCATCTACGCAAATCTACGTAGTTCATCATCTCTTTCATCGTCGCGGAGCTTCCACCGTCAGTGATCATCGTGAGTCTTAGCCTTTTGCAAGGCACGACATAACAAGCGGGTATAGTTTTAACTGTAAATAACTCCCGCGTTATAAAGCTTTTCCCGTACTACATGCCCCATTGTCATCACATACGGGCTAACACAACACGCGGGAACATATCACTGCCTGTCTCCGTAGATTGTCCGTTGATGTATCCGTTAAATAGTATCGGTGAATGATGGTTGTACACAGCATGAAGGGCATGATTATTGATCATGAATAGATCAATTATGTTTCTCAACGTTACAAAGAATGTATAAGCATAATTAGCTAATTATCTCTTCCTCAATAGGAGTGGAATAGCCCCGCTTTAATTACACTATAGATAAGAGAATGAACATGAATATCACTATTAAGTTAGTTACATTTGCAGCCGTAGAAGTAAACGAAGTTTTTGTTATTAATGTTAATGGTTCTATTTATATGGGTTGGAGACAAGAAGAGACTATCTATCGTTGCATTGATAGTCATGGTACTCAAGGCCATTTTGATCTTAGTTCAATTGAGAGCAATCGTGATGTAGTAGTCATTGGTAACACAACATCCTATTCTGATGTTCAGCATTATGCACCGTGGTTTGTTGGTGAACGTACACAATCACACACTCGTGTTGGTGGTTCTGCTGCTCTTAATGCACTTCAAGGCGTATCAGCAATGCGTTTAGCTATTGAAGCTGCTACTGTCACTCGTAATATAGCTACAGATTTTTAATTAATATTAGGGCGTTATAATACGCCCTTTCCTCATGACTATAGGTAGAAATAATGACTACTTTTACTAATAAGCAAATAGTTGCTCTGATTGATATTGATGTATTTAAAATACCTGCTCGTGATACTGAGTCACGTAACAAACGTATTCAAGAAGGTAAGAAATTAAAAGCTGAATATGATAAAGGTAGTTTTACTAAAACTGCTGCTGTTAAAGCTATTTTAGAAGCAGGTGGTAAGGTTGATGCTGTTCAGATGAATAAGCTGCTTGGTATCACTACTAACAAGCGTGGTTCTAAGCCAACAGAAGCCCCACAGAGCAATGAGCAACTTAATGCAATGCAGCAGGAGCTTGAACAGCTTAGAGAACGTCTAAAGGCTGCTGAGGCTCTTAACGCTTTAGTTCCTGTGATAGCCAGTAAAGAAAATCAATCTTCTGTATTGGCTCAGATAACAGCAGAAGAACAAACTAAAGAGCTTGCAGATATTCAACGTTACGCTGAAGAACGTAAGCAACAGACAGCAGAGGCTATCACTAAACAAATGCGTTTAGTGTTCCCTGACTATTTCCCTGATGTTATTACGTCGGTAGTAGAAGAGACTACACAAGCATTAAATAATGCTTCTCTAGATTATTCAGGTTTGTCT
>NZ_JAHLQZ010000376.1:0-1577 GCF_018919505.1 Citrobacter sp. S55_ASV_140 | reverse complement strand
GCACCAGCTGCATAAGCAACAACAACCTGGTGAACCAGCGCTTCGTTGAAATCACGACCGAAGGTAGTTTCGGAAACAGTCAGCGCGCTCTGCGCGTCTTTCAATACTAATTCCATTGCTATCCCCTTACGCCTTCACAGCTGGTTTAACGATCAGGTCGCAACCGGTCGCACCCGGAACACCACCTTTAACCAGCAGCAGGTTGCGCTCAGCGTCAACACGTACTACGTCCAGGCTCTGAACGGTTACACGTTCGTTGCCCAGCTGACCTGCCATTTTCTTGCCTTTGAACACTTTGCCCGGAGTCTGGTTCTGACCGATAGAACCCGGAACGCGGTGAGACAAGGAGTTACCGTGAGTAGCGTCCTGGGTACGGAAGTTCCAGCGCTTAACGGTACCAGCGAAACCTTTACCTTTAGAGGTACCGGTTACGTCAACTTTTTTAACGTCAGCAAACAGTTCAACGCTAATGTTCTGACCAACGGTGTATTCTTCACCATCTGCCAGACGGAACTCCCACAGGCCGCGGCCAGCTTCTACGCCAGCTTTAGCAAAGTGGCCAGCTTCCGGCTTAGTTACACGGTTAGCTTTTTTAGCACCGGTGGTAACCTGAACAGCGCGGTAGCCGTCGTTAGCCAGATCTTTAACCTGAGTAACGCGGTTTGCTTCAACTTCGATAACGGTTACTGGGATAGAGACGCCATCTTCAGTGAAGATGCGGGTCATACCCACTTTTTTACCGACTAAACCAATCATTGTATCAACCTCTCAATCGCTCGATGACCTGATTAACCCAGGCTGATCTGCACGTCTACACCGGCAGCCAGGTCCAGACGCATCAGAGCATCAACGGTTTTTTCAGTTGGCTCAACGATGTCAACCAGACGCTTGTGAGTACGGATCTCGTACTGATCACGCGCGTCTTTGTTAACGTGCGGAGAGATCAGAACGGTGAAACGCTCTTTGCGGGTCGGCAGCGGGATCGGACCACGAACCTGCGCACCAGTGCGCTTGGCAGTCTCGACGATTTCCGCGGTTGATTGATCGATCAGACGATGATCAAACGCTTTCAAACGGATACGGATTCTTTGGTTCTGCATGAGACCAGAGCTCCAATTATTTTATAGACGAAATAGTTACTCCTCAAACCCATTACGATTGATGGGAGAGTGTAACCGTTCTTACAGAGTTCCCCGATTGGGAACATTGTCAGATAGTCAAATCGACTATCAGTGGCTCATATCGAACCAGCCGTCAATTAAGACAAGCCCGCGCATTATACGTATCTGCGGGCTTAATGCAAGTGAAGTTGTATCGATAATAACCAACCTTTCGCAGAACGACGTTATTGCTGGTCAATTTCCGCTATGGCCTGCTTCACTCGCGCTTTGAGATCCCCGTTTTGAACAGGCTCGTCAGGCGCTGACGGTTCTTCGCTGCGCATATCATCCGCGCCTTCTTCTTCAACGGTCTCTTCCGGTTCCGGCAGCGGCTGCTGCTTATATATATAGTGCGCGTCAGACAGACGAAAGTTCGGCGGCACGGCTGGCGTCGCGGTATGCTGAATAAACGCGCTA
>NZ_JAHLQZ010000375.1:0-1578 GCF_018919505.1 Citrobacter sp. S55_ASV_140 | reverse complement strand
AGGCAGAGGTGCTGGCAAAGGCGGCGAAAAGCACGGCAGGGACAATTGTCTTCATCTTATTGTTCACAGTGTTTCCTTTCTTCTGTCTTATGAACGAGTCTCGGGCAGGTTAACATATTTGCATTATCTATTAATCTGGATTTACTTATATTTTCAGTGAGTATTTGAGTGTTGTCGGTTATGTGTAGCGATATATTCTAAGATTTATCTTAATTTTAAGATTATTCTCTTTGTGATGCATTCGTTGTGTAATTTATTATATAACCCATTGAAATGTGAGCAAAAGCGCATTTTTTCCCGTCAACTCAACACTCTTTTGATCCGGCAACAGCATTTACCCCGATCGGGGTATGCTCCTCTTACACATCCTGAAATATCTTACGACTAAAAATAACTACTCATAAATAGTGCAGTTTTTTATGTCGTTCAACCCGCCGGGGGAGAGCGTCATTATGGAAGGACAATGTCATGGTTGATTTATCCCGTCGAGGCATGTTGACAGGCAGTTGGCGTAACGCCAACGCAGGGATCCGTCCGCCGTGGAGCAAGGAAGACTCTCACTTTCTGGCCCATTGCCTTCGTTGTGACGCCTGCATCCAGGCGTGTGAAACCGACATCCTGCAGCGAGGCCAGGGTGGTTATCCGAGCGTAAATTTCAAACACGGCGAGTGCAGCTTTTGTTATGCCTGCGCAGAGGCCTGTCCCGAATCACTTTTTCTTCCGCGCCACACCAGGGCATGGGATCTGAATTTTACGATCGGGGAAAACTGTCTCGCACACCAGTCAGTTGAGTGTCATCGCTGTCAGGATAGCTGTGAACCCATGGCCATAACCTTTCGCCCCACGCTGTCCGGTATTTATCAGCCACAGCTCGACAATCAGGCCTGTAACGGATGCGGCGCGTGTGTCGCGATTTGCCCGGTATCAGCCATTAATGCGGAGTACAACCATGGACAGTAACTGGCAGGTCTGCAGCCTGGTCGTTCAGGCCAAAAGTCAGCATATCAATGATATCGCCACGCAGTTGCGTTCGTTTCCGGATTGCGAAGTTGCACTTAGCGATGTGGAAAGCGGCCAGCTCATTGTGGTGGTGGAAGCAGAGCACAGTGAAACGCTAATGAAAACTATTGAGTCAGTGCGCAACGTTGCGGGCGTGCTGGCGGTGTCGCTGGTTTATCACCAGCAGGATGAGCAAGGTGAGGAAACACCATGAAACTCAGTCGTCGTAGCTTTATGAAAGCTAACGCCGTTGCGGCCGCTGCGGCGGCTGCCGGGTTAAGCGTGCCGGGCGTAGCCCGCGCGGTAGTCGGTCAGCAAGAAGCCATCAAATGGGACAAAGCCCCGTGCCGTTTCTGCGGGACAGGCTGTGGCGTATTGGTCGGGACGCAGCAAGGGCGTGTAGTGGCATGCCAGGGCGATCCGGATGCGCCGGTTAACCGTGGGCTTAACTGCATCAAAGGTTACTTCCTGCCGAAAATCATGTACGGAAAAGACCGTTTAACACAGCCGATGCTGCGCATGAAGGACGGAAAGTATCACAAAGAGGGTGAATTCACGCCGATTAGCTGGGAGCAGGCC
>NZ_JAHLQZ010000374.1:0-1585 GCF_018919505.1 Citrobacter sp. S55_ASV_140 | reverse complement strand
AAGCAAGCGATGGGTGATCATTCCCAAGGTAGAATCATGGAGCCACATTCGCGATAGTAACGGGCTTTCTTCAACATATTGCAACATTAAGTCGCCGTCAATATAGTCCAGAGAATAACCTGGAAAATTATCAATGTATTCACGCTTTCCCTGTGGAGAAATGCGGCCATTCGTAAAAAATAAAGCAGACTTAACTCCAAACTTTGCCAAAGCTATAACAATTTCATCTGTTTCTCGTGAGCTAACAGATTTTGTGTCGTCAGAGTGGTGTTTGCATTGGGTTAAATGCGGTATACCTTCAGGAGTTATTGAAAGTATATCTCTTCTACCATCGCCAGGGCCATCAAGAATGCGAACCTTAGTATGACCAAGAGACCATTTAAGAATGTCAGCAGCAAGTATGGGAAGCGAACTGGGGTTTAAAGACCCGCTTAGTTTGTATCGAGAATCAATATCAGCCATTTATCTGCTCCTATAAATATCATTGTAGAGATTCGCCTTGCTTAGTTATATCAAATATAGATAATCTATTCTTGCCCTCATTGAATATCAAGATGATGTAAGCAACGTCCGCAACTGGGTCAGATTAGGTTTAGATCTGTGCTAGAGCTGTGTCAGCTCAAATCTGAGCTAATACAACTCAGTCATGTTTGTCCGGGTTCGATGCCGAAGAACAATGAATTTTCGCGTTGGTATCTGTGTTGGTATAAAATGAAAGTGTTTTTAATTAGATGTTTTAAATCATGAGGTTATGATTTATGTGCGAGTCCGGCCTTCGCAATCGGTTCTTAAGTATAACTATTTTTTATGGCCATGGGCTGTGATGTAAAAGAAAGATCGATATTTCAGTTTATACCGGCACTGTTTTCAGGTGAAAAGTTCAATTTGTCCCTCCCCCCTTCTTTTAAACCTTCACCTCAGCGAGAGTTTTGCGTCTCGGTGGCACGATTATTAAACTTCGCTATTATTATGTAATATATCGCACAAAATACGACTCGATTCCAGTACCGGAAGATCCTTGTTTAATAACGACGAACGCATCGGTAACCTGTTCAATAGGTTCTCGGTTTGTGAGGCGAGATAGGCAACTAGAGGGTGCGCATTTTTGTCGGCTGAAATCAGCCGAACGCTGTATTGTGTGATTGTATCTTTGCGACAGATTCCCGAGCAGTAGTTGGTTGTACCCGTATACCTGAAATCTTTAATTGAAAAGCTAAACATGCGCATTATTTTGTGAGCGTCACTCTGTTCAGCGTAATTATCCGCTATCCGAAATTTCACTGTATTTTCTTCAATATCATATTGATAAAGTAGTCGATGCTGCTTAAACAGTAAGATAAGCAGTAAGCGATTTATCCTGCTGAACTGTTCCGTCACCTCGATAAGGTCGTTTATCATTAAATTGGACTGCTTTTTCATTTTCCTATGAGAATGCTCCGTACATCTACTGGCACGAAGTGGCGGCCTCTCTATGCCTTTCTGCAATTGAGCGTTAATTACTTCATGATCAATAATATAATGAATATGCTTAATCGCAGGTTCCAGTGCCTCAATGGTAAACAGTTCGGTATAACCATCGCCTGCA
>NZ_JAHLQZ010000373.1:0-1586 GCF_018919505.1 Citrobacter sp. S55_ASV_140 | reverse complement strand
GTTCCAGCGCTCCCCGTTCGAAAGCAATATGGATAACTTCCATATCATGTAGTTTTAAGGGTTTTTGCAGCAGTAATGTCACGACTGAAGAAGTGGCTTCCGGCGGTAAATCATAATGAGGACGACGGCTGAACATGCCGCCCTGACGGATCACCGTGAATGCCGTTTTGTCGCTTTGCTGCTGCTGGAGCTGGATACGGCGCTGCACAATGCTGGCCAGACGCGTCAGCATGGCTTGCTGCTGCCAGGCGTGTCCGGTCATCAAAATTTCAAGCTGCTGTTGCATCAGATTCAGGCTTTGCGCGTCGTACCACAGGCAATCTTTCAACAGGATCAGGTCGATAGGCACGACCGCATCACGTCCGCTGAAGAAGGCGCTGGCCTGGAGTAAGCGGATAGCTTTTTTCCAGCGGCGATCGGATACATAGGGGGCATTCGGTAATGCGTCTAGCTGTTGGCGCAGCGTGAAAATAAGCTCAAAGACGCGATCGGGAAGCTTGATGGCGCCAATGTCCTTTTGCCACTGGTAATACTCTTCATCCGTCACCTGTAACGACGCCGGGACAGGGTTGTCACTTTCATCCTGCTGGCTTAACAGCATGGAGCGGAAGTTGGCCTTGTCCTGAACTTTATCCAGCCACAGGCGGATCAGCATACGGTCGTACAGGGCTTCCAGGCTGCTGTCTGCTTCAGGCAGTTCGTTGGAGGCTGCCACCAGCAGACGCATCGGGATTTTCTCTTCATGCGCGCCGTTACGAAAATGCCGTTCGTTAATAGCGGTCAACAGGGTGTTGAGAATGGCCGGGCCTGCTTTCCAGATTTCATCGAGAAAGACAATTTCAGCTTCGGGTAAATAGCCCGCCGTTAAGCGTTCATAGCGACCTTCGTCTTTCAGCGCCTGGATAGATAGCGGCCCAAACACCTCTTCCGGCGTAGAGAAGCGCGTCATCAGGTATTCGAAAGCGCGGGCGTTTTGAAAAGCAAACTTCAGTCGACGGGCAATTAAGCTTTTTGCGATCCCTGGAGGACCTAATAAGAATACGCTCTCGCCGCTTAGAGCAGCCAGCAGGCAAAGGCGAATGGCGTGGCTACGTTCATAAAGTCCCTTTTCCAGCGCATTGCTCAGACGGGAAATTCTTTCCGCTAATAAATGTGGGTGAGCCATAATGAAGTGGCGTCCTTTCGCCAAATGTACTGCGTAAACTGCGAGTATAGATGCTTCACACCAGTGCAGTAATAGACTGAAGGTGCGCTTATTTTTCTTTGAGCCAGATTAATCTGGTCTCATTTAGGGGTACGATTTTGTGAGTAATCGTGCATACTGTGCGCCTTTTTGTGGGCCAAGGGACGACGCACACATTTCTTATATATACACCATATCAATCATACTGCACCAAGGCGGCAATGGAGTTTTCTTCTGGGATGGGGGGAATAACGAATGCAACCCACACGGAGTGGCTTGAATGATGATGTGTATAAACGAAAGACGAGTCTATGAGCACTGATAATAAACAATCATTGTCTGCGATTACCCTTGCGGCCATTGGGGTTGTCTACGGTGATATTGGTACCAGCCCACTTTATAC
>NZ_JAHLQZ010000372.1:0-1586 GCF_018919505.1 Citrobacter sp. S55_ASV_140 | reverse complement strand
GTTAGTGGGTGTCGCGATGGGGGCCTTAGCGACCTTTAATAAAGGCAAAGAGCTAAAAGATGACCCAGAGTATCAACGCAGGCTTGCGGAGGGTTTAATAAAGCCTGCTCAGAAACAACACGATAAAACTGAAGTTACCTTTCGCGCTAAGCTCTCTGTCGTACTGTTTTTGATGAGTGCCGTGGTGATTGTGCTCTTAGGGATTATTCCTCAATTACGACCGGTAGTGGAAACGGCAAAAGGGCTGCAACCGTTATCGATGTCGGCAGCGATCCAGATAACAATGCTCTCTTTTGCCTGTCTGATAGTCTTGATATGCCGACCTCCGGTGGACCAAATTATCAGCGGGACTGTGTTTCGCGCGGGGGCACTGGCGATTGTCTGCGCCTTTGGCCTTGCCTGGATGAGCGAAACCTTCGTCAATGGGCATATTGATCTGATTAAGGCAGAGGTTCAGACGCTATTACAGCAACATACCTGGTTAATTGCCATCATGATGTTTTTTGTCTCTGCGATGGTCAGTAGCCAGGCGGCAACAACGCTCATTCTTCTACCGTTGGGGCTGGCATTAGGCTTACCTGCATATGCGCTCATTGGTGCATGGCCTGCGGTGAATGGATATTTCTTCATTCCGGTGGCGGGTCAATGTCTGGCTGCGCTTGCTTTTGATGACACGGGAACTACGCGCATAGGCAAATATGTATTTAACCATAGTTTTATGCGGCCTGGTTTAGTGAATGTTATTGTTGCTGTCGTCGTTGGCCTTATTATCGGGAAAATAATCCTGGCTTGATTTTTTTGAAGCATTTCCTGTATCCCTAATTAATTAAATTCAGAGGATGAAAATGAATATTAAAATATTCATCGCGGCGGCGATGTTATTTATCAGTTCAAACGTTTTTAGTGCGATAACGCAACCTCACATAATAATTCTGGCGACGGGAGGAACCATCGCTGGTACCGCTGAAAATAACACCCAAACATCGGGATATAAATCTGGTGAAATAGGTGTTCAGACATTAATTAAAGCGGTGCCTGAAATTAATAAGATTGCCAGTGTTGATGGTCAGCAAATATCTAATATCGGCAGCGAAAACATGACCAGTGACATTATTTTAAAGCTATCTAAGCAGGTGAATGCGCTGCTCGCGCGTGATGACGTTGACGGTATCGTTATTACCCACGGAACCGACACGCTTGATGAAACGGCCTACTTTCTCAATCTGACGGTTAAGAGCGATAAACCCGTGGTGTTCACTGCGGCGATGAGACCCGCGACGGCCATTAGCGCAGACGGTGCAATGAATCTGCTGGAAGCGGTCACGGTGGCCGCCGATCCGAATGCAAGGGGTCGGGGGGTTATGGTGGTTTTAAATGATCGCATAGGTTCTGCAAGGTTTGTGACCAAGACAAACGCGACCACGCTGGATACCTTCAAAGCCCCTGAGCAGGGGTATTTAGGGGTTATCGTCAATGGCAAACCAGAGTTTGAAACTCGCATTGAAAAGACGCATACCCTGCGTTCCGTTTTTGATGTAAGAAATCTTAAAAAGCTGCCGCAGGTAGCGATTATTTATGGTTACCAG
>NZ_JAHLQZ010000371.1:0-1588 GCF_018919505.1 Citrobacter sp. S55_ASV_140 | reverse complement strand
GGATCAGCGTTTGCTGATCGGTCTGATAGGTCACGTCCTGGATGCCCGCTGATTTTTCTTGCAGCGTCAGGGCACGCCATTTTGACATATCAAAAATGGACTGAGTTAACTGCAGAGATGCGCTGGTGGCGTTGGAGTTGACGCCATTTGCATCACGGTAGCCATTACTGTAGGTGTAATCGGCACCTAATCCCAGTTGCGGCAGTAATGGGCTACGCGCTTCGTTAATTTTTTCGAATGCAGCATCGCGATCGGCGGCGGATTTACGCAATTCCGGGTTGCTCAGGCGTGCTTGCTGATAAACCTGCATCAGGTTCTCTGCCTGGCTCAGAGTACTGAACCCCGACAGGCTCAGGCCGATAAGGATGGGGAGCAATTTCTTCATTTGCATTCCTTGTTGTGAAGCAGTATTTAGCGCTGATCAAATTGTAAAAATATTTGCTGATTCTAGCAGAATCCGCCACTGCAAAAAGTTGGCGTTACGTGCCATACGGCGTTAATTTGCATCAATTTAACACAAGGGCGTTGAAACATCAGTCAAACGACCTTGAAATTCACATTTTAAACACTATTGGTTTCAGGACAGCACAATGCGTAAACCAGACAACTTGCCAATGACTTTCACTAAAAATGATGTAGAAATTATTGCACGAGAAACGCTATACCGCGGATTTTTTTCACTGGATCTTTATCGGTTCCGCCATCGCTTGTTTAACGGCGGTATGAGCGGTGAGGTAAAGCGCGAAATTTTTGAGCGCGGACACGCGGCAGTCTTGCTACCCTTTGACCCTGAGCGGGACGAAGTTGTGCTGGTCGAGCAGATCCGCATCGCGGCGTTTGATACCAGCGCAAGCCCATGGCTACTGGAAATGGTGGCCGGGATGATCGAAGAAGGTGAGAGCGTGGAAGATGTCGCGCGCCGTGAAGCGATGGAAGAAGCCGGGCTTAACGTTAAACGCGTAAAACCGGTGCTGAGTTATCTGGCAAGCCCAGGAGGCACCAGCGAACGCTCATCGATTATGGTGGGTGAAGTGGACGCCACGACCGCGAGCGGAATTCATGGTCTGGCTGATGAAAACGAAGATATTCGTGTTCATGTGGTGAGCCGGGAACAGGCTTACCAATGGGTAGAAGAGGGGATAATCGACAACGCGGCTTCTGTCATCGCTTTGCAATGGTTACAGCTGCACTATCAAGAGTTAAAAACTGAGTGGAAAAAATGAAGCGTTACACACCTGACTTCCCTGAAATGATGCGCCTGTGCGAAACCAATTATTCGCAATTGCGCCGCCTGTTGCCACGTAATGACGCAGCCGGCGAAACAGTGAGCTATCAGGTGGCAAACGCACAATATCGGTTAACGATCGTTGAATCGACCCGATACACTACGCTTGTCGCGATCGAACAAACGGCACCGGCTGTGACTTACTGGAGCCTGCCGTCCTTAACCGTGCGTCTGTATCATGATGCGAGGGTCGCTGAAGTGTGTTCAAGTCAGCAGATCTTTCGCTTCAAAGCACGGTATGATTATCCAAATAAAAAGTTGCATCAACGCGACGAAAAGCATCAAATTAACCAGTTTCTGGCC
>NZ_JAHLQZ010000370.1:0-1621 GCF_018919505.1 Citrobacter sp. S55_ASV_140 | reverse complement strand
TTTTTATACAGACGGGGTAAATTTTAGCGGTACTTTAAATGACAGCATCGGCCTTACTTAATCAATGCATAAAATAGCCCCACACTAACCCACTGATTTCATTAAGTTAAAAAAGAAACAGGCGTACTGTAAAATAATGTCCATACAGTATATATAAATAGCATAATATCTAAATTATAATCTTTTTACATCCGGAAGTCAGGTGAGGTCAGAATGCGGTTATTTGTCATGTTGTTAAGCTTGGTCGTCTCCACACAGCTCTGGGCGGGTGAACTTTCCAAACCTACGGGCAAAGTCCTTTTAACCGTGTCCGGTAATATAGAAAATACAAATGAAGACGGGAAAGCCACTTTTGATACCGCTAGCCTCGAGAAACTGGGCATGGTAAGTTTTCAGACCACTTCTCCCTGGTATAATGGACGCACGACTTTTACGGGTATTCCACTACAAAAGCTCATGGATTTTGTTGGGGCGAAAGGCACGGTTGTAAAAGTTACTGCGCTCAATGACTACACCACCGTTATCCCTCTCAATGATTTCAAGAAGTACAATGTCATTCTTGCTTTAAAAATCAACGGAAAATATATGCAAATCCGTGATAAAGGTCCGTTATTCATTGTGTATCCCTATGACAGCATATCTGAACTGAATAATCAGATTTATTACTCAAGGTCAGCATGGCAGGTCAGTAGAATGGATATTGAGTAAGCGTTCAGAGGAACATCATGAACAGAATACTGGCTGGCATCATATTTTTTCTTTTTATATCTACTGGGTATATTTCCTTCCTGGTGCATGAAAGGCAGCAAGAGTTACAGAAATTAACGCATTACACCGATTCATGGTCCGCTGCGCAAATGGTATCGCAATATTACCGATTCGAATCATTGCTTGGTCTTTACACTATCGATGAAACGATGGGCCTCGATGAGGTACGCCTGCGCCTCGACATTATGCTTAGCCAGAGTGATTTGATAAAAGAAGGTGATTTAGGGCACTATATAGCGAGCAATCAGGCGCACAGTGAACTGGCGTTAAAACTTGAAAATACGCTTAACTATCTGGACGTTAACCTCGAGAAAATGAACCGTTCAGAACTCCAGGCATACCTGAAAAAAATGCATGCGCTGGATTCGCAACTTGGCCGTCTTTCATCCGGCGCGTTAAATAAGGATGTTAACTCGATCAATAACGCCAACCTTAAAATTCAAACGCTGTACTATATTTACTCGGCAACCTCTGTTCTGCTGATCATACTGAGTGCGATACTGGGTGTACTGATATTCTTTCAGAACAGAAATATTCTGCGAGCGCATCTTCAGGTAAAGAGTCTCGCTGAAGAACTTCAGAATTCTAAAGAAAAGTTGCAAATCCAGAATGCAAAACTGGAATATGACGTCTACCATGACTCGCTTACTGATATGAATAACCGCCAATTCTTCTGGGGGAATTTAAATCAAACAATCGAGATGGCAGAAAAAAACAACGATTCCGTGACTGTGATGCTGTTTGATTTAGACCGATTCAAAGAGGTAAATGATACCTATGGTCATGATGCCGGTGATATTTTATTACGCCAGATATCGGACCGTCTGATTTCAATGAGCCACACTTCAGATAC
>NZ_JAHLQZ010000036.1:0-31689 GCF_018919505.1 Citrobacter sp. S55_ASV_140 | reverse complement strand
CTGGGCGCCATTGCTACGAGATGCCTGCCTGGCGCGAGATGAACAGGGGTTTTACCCGCAGGCGGTCAATCTGATAGTGAGTTTTATGCGCGAGGATGAACAGTATCTGGAATCGCTGCTAATGGATGATTTTTATCTCAGCAGTCAGCGCTGAAAATAAAAAGGGACAGCTGGTGCTGTAATGCCAGCCAGTTAAGCATTATGGAGAATATTTTATTGCAGCATAGGGTTCCGTTCACCTCAGCGGAGTCATTTCTGTGAAGCGCAGATACCCGTGAACGTGCGAGGGAGGCTCACCGCCGCCTCCCTTGCAACCCAGGCTCCCGGCGGGAAAATCGTCGCGATGCGATTCATTCGGCTCATGCCGTCTGCCTGTCGGGTCGGGGCCGAGCCTGCATCCATGCAGGCCGTCCCCTCTGCCCGCCTCCCTGCGGGCAGACCCGGTCAGCCGTCAACGACTCATCGATTTTCAGCCGGACCGGGGTCATCGCTTCAACTCTCTGACTTTCAGTTAAATCTCTTTTGCTGTTCAGATATATTCAAATAAAAATACAGATGGTCAGGTGCGGGCTGGTCCGGCTGAAAATTGCCGACGTGTTTCCGTAAGGCCGGGAGAACCCGCAGGGATGCGGGTTCAGGGCGCGCTTTACAGGGACGTTACATCGCGCCCGGCCCGGAAGCCTGGAGGAATGAGCGGAGGGAACCACGAAGTGGCAATTTTCCCGCCGGGAGCCGGGATTGTTAAGGGTACGGCGATAGTACCCTTAACACGTTCACAGACAGTATCGTTTCAGAGAAGTGATAAACATAGGGTGAACGTCACAATACGCCGGAGGTAAAAGATTCAATACCTCCGATTGTTCCACTCTCAGATATCGTTACGATCATTCATCTTTGTAAACTAACAAGCCTTACAGCCTGCGCTGTCCCTTTTCGTCAATGAGGAGCAGAAAATTAGTCTGCACGGCCCATGTAGCGACGTTCTTCGATATGAATACGGATTTTTTCGCCCGCACTCAAATACTCAGGAACCAGGATTACCAGGCCGGTAGTCAGGGTCGCAGGTTTGTTACGCGCGCTTGCTGATGCCCCTTTAATGCCGGGCGCTGTTTCAACAATTTCCAGGTCTACCGTTTGCGGCAGTTCCAGCGCCAGCAGTTGGCCGTCCCAGGTCAGAACCTGCATGTCCGGCATCCCGCCTTCCGGCATGAACAGCAGTTCTTCTTCAATCTGGTCTTTGGTGAAGGTATACGGGGTATAGTCTTCTTTATCCATAAAGACATATTCGTTGCCATCGACATAGGAAAAGTCGACGCCACGACGGCTCAGGGTGACAGTATCAACGATATCATCGCCCTTGAAACGCTCTTCAACTTTCAGGCCGGTACGGACATCAGAAAAACGCATTTTGTACAGCGTGGCGGCGCCACGTGCGGTTGGTGATTGAATATCAATATCTTTTACAATCAGCAGCTTGCCGTTGTAATTCAGTACCATACCTTTTTTAATTTCGTTCGCTCTTGGCATCGAAAAAATCCTGTAGTGAGGAGTGTCTAAAATATCGCGTAAAACTACTCGCGCCGGGGCATTCAGGCAAGTGGAATTGATGCTTTTGCTGGTGCAAAAAAGGTGTTACTGTGCGCTTCTCTCACAATCCGATGGTTTACGATAAAGAGAATACTGTATGGAATGCCGTCCGGATTGTGGTGCATGCTGCACCGCGCCTTCAATCTCCAGCCCTATCCCTGGTATGCCTGATGGCAAGCCCGCTAATACGCCATGCGTTCAGTTGGATGAATCCTTGCGCTGCAAAATTTTTGCTTCGCCGCTGCGGCCAAAAGTATGTGCCGGTTTGCAGCCCAGTGCGGAAATGTGTGGGAAGACGACGCACCAGGCCATGCTGTATCTTATTGAGCTTGAAGCGCTGACCGCGCCTTAAACATCTTTGATGCGCGCCAGGCACACGATGGTGGCGACGATCATCACCAGCGCAAACCAGAACACGGCGTGATAATTCCAGATTTCAGCGGCAATACCTGCCAACGATCCGGCAATAATCCAGCCTACGCGAATGGTATTCGTATAAAGGGTCGTGGCTGAACCTGCTTGTCCTGGCATCAAATCCTGGAAATAGAGCATGCCAATCCCGCCAAGGATGCCGATATAAATCGCGTTCAGCAGCTGTAAACCAAGCAATACCGCCGGAGAGTGGGCCAACAGCATACCGGCATAAAAGAAAAAGCCGGCCACGACGGCAATTCGCATCAACAGACGCTTGCCCAGACGCTTAGCAAAGTATCCGGCAATCAACATGGTCGGGATTTCCAGACCGGCAGCGGTTCCCATCATGATACCCGCCAGTTTTTCCGGCAGATGCAGTTCATTGATAATAAACAGCGGCATATTAATGATATAGAGGCTATTGGTCCCCCACATTAATGTGCAGATAACAAAAAGGAGCAGCGTGTCGCGACGATTGCGCCGTGGCGCCTCCACCACGCCAGTGGCGAGAGGCACATTTTTACTCATTGACGGTAAGAACAGCCAAACCATTGCGCCGCAGACAATAAAAGCAACCGTCGCGCTGAGGTACATCACCGTGAAGCTAAATCCCATTGCCAGTGCGTAGGCCAGCGGCGGGCCAATTACCCAGGCCAGCGATACTTGCGCACGTAAAATTGAGCTGAACATGACCGCTTCCCGGCCTGTACGATCGGCATGCTCGCGAGCGAGAGCAAACATTTGCGGGTTGGCGGTTGAACCAAAGCTGCTGAGGAAGACGCCGACAAACAGCAAAATAAAATAGTTACGGTTCCAGGCAAACAACACGCAGGCCAGCATGCCCAGGACACAACAGAAGACAATCAGGTTTTTGCGATCGCCTTTTTTATCCGAGCGCCCGGCCAGAAACTGACTCACCAGGATACCGATTACGGCGCTGCCGGTAAAAAAGAACCCGACCATACCGGGACGGGCATGGACTTCATCGGTCAGAAAAAGACTCAGCGTTGGTGTCTGCAAAGCGCCGGCGATACCCGTCAGAAACGCGACAAGCAGGAACGCCGCAGACGTTAAATCGAACGCCTTAGGTGTGGCGGCTACGGGGGTGTTATGCATGTTTTGATATCAATGATGTGAAGAGACGCGGAGTTTACGCTGCTTGCCAGAAAATAAACAGGTAGCCAAATCAAAATCGGCATCAAAAATCAAAATAGCATTTCAGTCAAAGAATGCTGTTTGCTGATGTTGCTGAATCTGACACGCTGACGCCATTTTTGCTTCAGCAATTTTATCTCTCCCCAGAAGAAAATGTGCGTTATCTCTAAATTCAGCAAGTAATTTGTCAACTTTACTTGTGTGCTGAAGAAAAAAGATCAAGACTTCTTGAAACGTTTCAGCGTCATCTTGCCATAACTGATGGAGTCAGGTGACGCCTTTTTTCTCATATTGGCTGAATCGTTTCAATTCAGCGGGAGAGGAGAACCATGTTCCAGTTATCTGTTCAGGATATTCACCCGGGCGAACAGGCCGGGAATAAAGAAGAGGCTATTCGCCAGGTTGCCGCGGCCTTAGTGCAAGCGGGTAACGTTGCGGAAGGCTACGTCGATGGCATGCTGGCGCGTGAACAACAAACGTCCACGTTTCTAGGCAACGGTATTGCTATTCCTCACGGGACGACGGACACGCGCGATCGGGTGCTGAAAACCGGTGTGCAGGTGTTTCAGTTTCCGCAGGGCGTGGTCTGGGGCGAAGGACAGGTCGCGTATGTCGCGATCGGTATTGCCGCCAGCTCTGATGAGCACCTCGGTTTACTGCGTCAGCTAACGCATGTGTTGAGCGATGACTCCGTTGCTGAACAGCTGAAATCAGCGACCACGGCGGAAGAGCTGCGCGCGTTGCTGATGGGCGAAAAGCAGAGCGAACAATTAAAGCTTGATAACGAAACGCTGTCGCTGGACGTCGTTGCCAGCTCGCTGGTGACGCTGCAGGCGCTCAACGCTGCGCGGCTGAAAGAAATTGGTGCGGTTGATGCCGCATTTGTCGCCAGGGCAATCAATGAGCAGCCGATGAATCTCGGTCAGGGGATCTGGCTGAATGACTGTGCTGAAGGTAACGTGCGCAGCGCCGTTGCGGTCAGCCGCGCAGCAACGGCGTTTGATGTCCAGGGGGATGCGGCAGCCCTGCTGGTGACCGTCGCGATGAATGACGATCAACCGGTTGCGGTGCTGAAGCGCCTTGGCGATCTGCTGCTGAATAATAAAGCTGACCGTTTGTTGAAAGCGGATGCGGCAACGGTGCTGGCGCTGCTGACCAGCGATGACGCCTTAACCGATGATGTACTGAGCGCCGAATTTGTTGTGCGCAATGAGCATGGTTTACACGCCCGTCCGGGCACCATGCTGGTGAATACGATTAAACAATTTAACAGTGAAATTACCGTGACAAATCTTGATGGAACCGGCAAACCGGCAAATGGACGCAGTCTGATGAAAGTTGTGGCATTAGGCGTGAAGAAAGGACATCACCTGCGCTTTACCGCCCAGGGCGAGGATGCTGAACAGGCGCTGAAAGCGATTGGCGAAGCCATCGCAGCAGGTCTTGGGGAGGGCGCGTAATGAGCAGACGTGTTGCTACTATCACCCTTAACCCGGCCTACGACCTGGTGGGTTTCTGCCCGGAAATTGAATGTGGCGAAGTGAACCTGGTGAAAACCACCGGTCTGCATGCGGCGGGAAAAGGGATTAACGTTGCTAAGGTCCTGAAAGATTTAGGTATCGATGTCACGGTGGGCGGTTTTCTGGGTAAAGACAACCAGGATGGTTTTCAGCAGTTGTTCAGCGAGCTGGGCATTGCCAACCGTTTTCAGGTTGTACAAGGGCGTACCCGTATCAACGTCAAGCTGACCGAAAAAGACGGTGAAGTCACCGACTTCAATTTCTCTGGCTTTGAAGTCACCCCCGCTGACTGGGAACGCTTTGTGAACGATTCGCTGAGCTGGCTGGGCCAGTTCGACATGGTGTGCGTTAGCGGTAGTTTGCCGACCGGCGTGAGCCCGGAAGCTTTCACCGACTGGATGACGCGTCTGCGCAGTCAGTGTCCGTGCATTATCTTTGATAGTAGTCGTGAAGCGTTGGTGGCAGGTCTGAAGGCGGCGCCGTGGCTGGTGAAACCAAACCGTCGTGAACTGGAAATCTGGGCGGGTCGTAAACTGCCTGAAATGAAAGATGTGATTGATGCGGCGCATGCGCTGCGCGAGCAGGGTATTGCTCATGTGGTGATTTCACTCGGTGCGGAAGGCGCGCTGTGGGTCAACGCTTCGGGTGAGTGGATCGCAAAACCGCCGTCAGTCGAGGTGGTCAGTACCGTTGGCGCGGGTGATTCAATGGTTGGCGGTCTGATTTATGGCCTGCTGATGCGTGAGTCCAGCGAACATACCCTGCGTCTGGCGACGGCTGTTGCCGCTCTGGCGGTAAGCCAAAGTAACGTGGGTATTACCGATCGTCCTCAGTTGGCCGCAATGATGGCGCGTGTCGACTTAAAACCGTTTAACTGACAGCAGGAGAGGCATAATGAAAACGCTGCTGATTATTGACGCCAATCTCGGCCAGGCTCGCGCTTACATGGCGAAAACCCTGCTTGGAGCGGCGGCGCAAAAAGCGCATCTGGAAATTATTGATAATCCGAATGATGCAGAACTGGCGATTGTTCTGGGCGACACGCTTCCTGCTGACAGTTCGCTGAACGGCAAAAAAGTCTGGCTCGGCGATATCGGTCGTGCGGTTGCGCATCCTGAACTCTTCCTCAGCGAAGCGAAAGGTCATGCAAAACCTTACAGCGCCCCGGTTGTGACAACGTCTGTTGCCAGCAGTGGCCCAAAACGCGTGGTGGCGGTGACGGCTTGTCCGACCGGCGTTGCCCATACGTTTATGGCTGCTGAAGCTATTGAAACAGAAGCGAAAAAACGTGGCTGGTGGGTAAAAGTTGAAACCCGTGGCTCGGTCGGGGCAGGCAATGCCATTACCCCGGAAGAGGTGGCTCAGGCGGATCTGGTGATTGTGGCGGCTGACATTGAAGTTGATCTGGCGAAGTTTGCCGGAAAACCAATGTACCGCACGTCTACTGGCCTGGCGCTGAAGAAAACCAAACAGGAGCTGGATAAAGCGCTGGAAGAGGCGACGCCGTATCAGCCAACCGGCAAGGCGCAGTCTGCGGCAACCGAAGGGAAGAAAGAGAGCGCTGGCGCGTATCGCCACCTGCTGACGGGCGTGTCCTACATGCTGCCGATGGTTGTTGCTGGCGGTCTGTGTATTGCGCTCTCATTCGCCTTTGGTATTGAAGCGTTTAAAGAGCAGGGCACGCTGGCGGCGGCGCTGATGCAGATTGGCGGCGGTTCAGCCTTTGCGTTGATGGTGCCGGTTCTGGCGGGGTATATCGCGTTTTCCATCGCTGACCGTCCGGGTCTGACGCCAGGTCTTATCGGCGGTATGCTGGCAGTGAGCACCGGTTCTGGCTTTATTGGCGGGATTATTGCCGGTTTTCTTGCCGGTTATGTGGCGAAGCTCATTAGCACCAGGCTGAAACTCCCACAGAGTATGGAAGCGCTGAAACCGATTCTGATCATTCCGCTGCTTTCAAGCCTGGTGGTGGGTCTGGCCATGATCTACCTGATCGGTAAACCGGTAGCCGGCATTCTGGAAGGTCTGACCCACTGGCTTCAAACCATGGGTACGGCGAATGCGGTGCTGCTCGGTGCGATTCTTGGCGGCATGATGTGCACAGACATGGGCGGTCCGGTTAACAAAGCGGCGTATGCCTTTGGTGTGGGCCTGCTGAGTACGCAAACTTATGCGCCGATGGCTGCCATTATGGCGGCGGGGATGGTACCTCCGCTGGCGCTAGGTCTGGCAACGCTGGTTGCGCGTCGTAAGTTCGACAAAGCCCAGCAGGAGGGCGGTAAAGCTGCGCTGGTGCTGGGCCTGTGTTTTATCACCGAAGGGGCTATCCCATTCGCCGCGCGTGATCCGATGCGCGTTCTGCCTTGCTGTATCGTTGGCGGCGCGATTACCGGCGCTCTCTCCATGGCGGTAGGGGCTAAGCTGATGGCACCACACGGCGGTCTGTTCGTGCTGTTAATCCCTGGCGCAATTACACCGGTGGTTGGCTACCTGCTGGCCATTATTGCCGGTACGCTGGTAGCCGGTCTCTCCTACGCGGTGCTGAAGCGCCCGGAAGCAGAGGTTGTGGCAAAGGCGGCATGATTAAGCGCTGAAATCCAGGGCAGAGAAATCTCTGCCCTTTTTTATGCCTTAGCCCTTACCGTTGCAGCATCGCCACAATAATCCATCCTGCCTTAAGCAAATTCGATAAAGTGCCTTTAAATCAAACTGGTCACGGAAATCGAATATGAAAAAAGCGCCCATTTTTGCTGCTCTGTCACTCGCGACGTTGCTACTGACGGGATGTTCAACCACCTGGGTGATGACAACAACGTCAGGTGCAACAATAGAGACGCAAGGCAAGCCTGAGCAAGACCCCGGGACAGGACTGACAAAATATGCTGACGCCTATGGTTATCACCGCGTGATTAAAAGCAGCGATGTGAAGCAAATAGATAAAGGTAAGACGGTATTGATGTGGTGAGCCGGTTCAAGTGAATAGAGAATCATTCAGGGGCGAAATTTTTCGCGCCCCTGAATAAGACGGCTCAGGCAATCATTGGGGCGATGATAAAGCCAAAGGCAACGCCCGCGATGATCCCACCCAGTCCCGGCAACATAAACGGATGGTTTAAGACATACTTACCTACGCGCGTTGTCCCGGTGGTGTCGAACTCCATCGCCGCCAGTGAAGTCGGGTACGTTGGGAGAACAAACACGCCGGTCACAGCCACATAGGAAGCCAGAATTGCCCAGGTAGGAACGCCAAGCGCGACGGCAAGCGGGATAATCAACGGCGTGGTGGCCCCCTGCGAATAGAGCAGCGCGCAGGTGCCAAACAATACCAGAGCCAGCAGCATCGGGTAGGCCTGCAGAATATTCCCCGCGATGTCCTTAATCTCCGCTAAGTGCGCGTCAATGAATGTGGTTCCCAGCGTAACAATGCCGAGAATGACTGCCAGCGAACTCATCCCGGCGCGAAAAGTTGACGTCAGGACAATGGCATCTGTAGATGTTTTGCACAGCACCACCATCAGGCAAGCGGCAGCCAGCATGCAGATGATAATGATATCCCGCGTATTCATTGGGCTGCCAACATCAAATCCAGGGCGTAGCTGCGGGAATGCGGCAAGAATAACGATGAGCACCGTGGCCAGCATAAACAGGGCGACGGAAAGTTTTGCACCCGGTGTGGTACTGTTTTGCCCTTCGTATTTGCGCACCAGCCCTTTCTGCAGGCGTTCCAGATAGACCTCATCGTCCTGGAGTTCACATCCCTGGCGCGAGGCGATGAATGCCCCAACCATCGCGGCAACAAACGAGGCGGGCAGACATACCGCCATAACCTGGATAAAGCTGATACCGTTGCCTTCCATGATGGTCAGCATCGCGGCCATTGCGGCGCTGATCGGCGAGCCGGATATTGCAACCTGAGATGCCACTACGGAGCCTGCGAGCGTACGAGAAGGGCGGATGCCTGACTCTTTCGCAACTTCGGCAATCACCGGCAGGGTGGAAAAGACAATGAAACCTGTTCCCGCCATTATGGTCATCGACCAGGTGATAATCGGTGCAATAACATTGATATATTTAGGATTACGACGCATAAAATTACCGGCAATGCGTACCAGATAATCCATGCCTCCGGCTGCCTGTAGCGCTGATGCCGCCACAACCACCGTCATAATAATAAGAATGACGTCCACAGGCGGCGAGCCAATTTTCAGACCAAATCCCAGGGTTAAAATAGCCAACCCCAGCCCACCGCATAAACCGATACCAATTCCGCCGAGGCGGATGCCGAAAAATATTGCGCCTAATACTACGATAATTTCCAACCAAAGCATAATGGCCTCCGCCAGATAATAATTCGCTATAAGAATGGCTTTTATTAAATGTGATGATTAAATTGTGGTTTTTTTATTGCGCCAGAAGGTGGCTTTTTCCAACGCGTTTTTCATACCACTTAATTCCGGCACGAACCAATGAACCGGTTGAATCAATATATTTTGCTGGTGATTTCTTGACGGCTTCAGCAAGGATAACGGGGACTTCAGTACATCCCAGAACGATGACTTCCGCGCCGCGTGCAAAAAGTGCTTCAGCCTGTTCATTCATTAATATTTGTGCTTGCTTAACATCTCCTGCTTTCAGGCAATAAATACTTTCCATGACTTTTTCCTGGCTGGAAGAATCAGGACTGACGCAGGTTAACCCAAGAGACTCTATCCCCTTTTGGTAGAGACCCATGTACAACGTGGCATTGGTAGCCAGCAGTCCGATGCGCGATTTTCCGCAGTTTCTAACCTCATTCAGGGTTGTCTCCACAATACTCAGCAACTCCGTATGACAGGATTCTTTTAACTCTTTAAACCAAAAGTGGGCGGTATTACACGGGATCACAATACACTCCGCGCCAGCATCTTCGAGTTTATGCATATAATCACGCATGGCCGGAAGCGGGGAATTACCATGACGCATTAATGCGTCAGTACGGTCAGGTATATCAGGAATGGATGAAATAATTAATGGAATATGTTCCTGATCGCGTTGCGCTGCAGTAAATGTGACGAATTTATTAAATAGATCGACGGTTGCAGCAGGTCCCATACCACCAAGCACGCCAATTAAACCTTTCACGATATATACCTCGTTTAACCATTAAATAATATTCAGTCTGTGTTTTATCTTGCCCTAATGTTTAACAGCAGAGCGTCGCGACGAGAAATGCAATAATGTTTTGCTTAATGCAAAAACCGCATGACTGTAGTTTTTTTCGCCGTTCTATGAGGTCAGGATAGGGTGCGGATCCTGAAGATCTGCAAGCAGAGTAGGGTTGCGGCTGGATGGTGACGCTGACATGTTAATGTCCAAAACGAAGGCTTGATGCAAAAAACGAATCATTATGGGCTAATCGTCAATACCATCTCTGGAATTCTTCAGGCATGATGTTGTTAGGCTCATCAACATATTTAAACATCCGCGTGACAGGCATGAAAAATATTGAGACAAAATGGTTATATGATTTCCTGACGCTGGAGGCATGCCGTCATTTTTCCCAGGCTGCGGAGGAGCGCAATATATCTCAGCCGGCATTTAGCCGGAGGATCAAAGCGCTCGAATCAGCCGTGGGGGTGCAGCTGTTTGATCGCACGACGACGCCGCTGCAATTGACGGAGGAGGGCAAGTTATTCCATTCGCAAACGCGTAGCCTGCTACAACAGCTGGAATGTAATCTGGACGAACTCAGTGGTCACAATCTGCTTGGGGTCCCCAACATAAAAATCGCGGCAGCGCATTCTTTGTCGCTGACCATGTTGCCCCGGTTAGTGCATTCAATGGCGGCCTGGGGGGAAGAATTTGTCTGGCACGTCGAGGCGATTGATGTGGTGCAAGCGGTGAATACCCTGCGCGAGGGGAAAAGTGATTTTATTATCTCGTTTCGTGATGAGGATTTAATGCAGTCGCCTTTCTGTGGCTTGAAGGTTTTTGAGTCAGAGCTCTATCCTGTCTGTGCTACCGATGGACAGGGGAACGCGTTGTTTGATATCTATCAGCCGCAGGCGCCGATTCTGAACTATACCAGCACATCCTACATGGGAAGATTGGTAAACCGTCAGTTAGCGGAAGTTGGCGGCATTTCAGCACGAACGTTGTTTATGTCTTCGATGAGTGAGTTGTTGAAAAACATGGCGCTGGATGGGCATGGGATCGCCTGGCTACCAGCGTGGTCGATCGTCAACGAGCTGCACGATAAGCGTCTGGTGCGCCTGGAGACACCTGAACTGATGGTACCTATTCAGGCCTATATTTACCGGATGGATACCCGATTGAATAAAACGGCTGAACATTTCTGGCGTATTTTGTACAACCATATGCCAGAGGACCTGGTATCGCTTACCTGAGACGCGCCAGCTCGCCTGGCGCATCTGAAAAATTTCCGGTTATACCGGAGTTATACTTTTTAGCCTGCTTAATTTGTGTACTACCTCTCATTTTCTCTCTCCCTTACAAACTGTATCTATAAAAAATTGTGATTCTGTTCATATCTATTGACTTTGGTTCTTGCAGATAGATTTACTTTGTCAAAAACATGCTTACTATAAACACATGTTCGATACTGAACATGTGCTCTAATAATTTTGTGTGTGGCGGTGGTTATTCTTAACGAACTCATTTGTGGCAAGATAATTGCCAGGGGACGTGCTATGCGTGAAAAGGAATACATAGTAACTATTGGCTCAGCCAATATGGATGTTGCTGGGTATTCGCATGCTTCTCTAAATTATGCGGATTCGAATCCAGGAAAGATAAAATTCACCCCTGGCGGAGTTGGACGCAACATTGCACATAATCTCGCGCTACTGGGTAAAAATTCGTGGTTACTGACTGCGGTTGGTAATGATTTTTATGGTCAATCGTTATTGGCGCAAACTAATCTATCCGGAGTACATGTTGATAAGTGTCTTATCGTTCCGGGAGAGAATACATCGAGTTATTTATCTCTGCTTGATAACACCGGTGAAATGCTGGTTGCCATTAATGATATGAGCATTACCGAACATATTTCACCGGGTTTTTTATCGCAGCAGCATGATTTTATTCGGCAGGCGAAAGTTATCGTCGCCGATTGCAATATCAGCGAAGACGCCCTTGCATGGGTGCTGGATAATGCCGGAGATGTTCCGGTGTTTGTCGACCCGGTATCGGCATGGAAATGCGTCAAAGTTCGCGAGCGGCTTGGACAAATTCACACCCTCAAACCTAACCGGCTTGAAGCCGAAACGCTGAGCGGTATTGCGCTTTCCGGGCGTGATGATGTTGGCAAAGTGGCCGCCTGGTTTCACGATCGCGGCTTAAATCGCCTGGTGCTCAGCATGGGCGGTGACGGAGTTTATTACAGTGATATTGCGGGGGATTGCGGTTGGTCGCTGCCGATTAAAACTCACGTCATTAATGTTACCGGGGCTGGCGATGCGATGATGGCGGGACTGGCTTCCTGCTGGGTAGACGGCATGCCCTTTATTGATTCGGTTCGATTTGCGCAGGGTTGTTCATCAATGGCATTAGCCTGTGAATATACCAATAACCCTGATTTGTCTGTTGCGAATGTTATCTCAATCGTGGAGAACACAGAATGTCTGAATTAACTCTTTCCTCTGAATTATTACAAATATCTCCAGAAGTACAGGAAGCATTAAACAGTAAAAAACCGATTGTTGCCCTCGAGTCAACCATTATTTCTCATGGTATGCCATTTCCGCAGAATGCCCAGACTGCTATTGAAGTAGAAGAAACTATTCGTAAGCACGGGGCAGTTCCTGCGACCATTGCCATTATTGGCGGGGTAATGAAAGTTGGTTTAAGCAAAGATGAAATTGAGTTGCTTGGAAGAGAGGGGCATAGCGTTACTAAAGTCAGTCGTCGTGATTTACCATTTGTGGTTGCTGCAGGGAAAAATGGTGCGACGACAGTTGCCTCAACCATGATTATTGCCTCCCTGGCTGGAATTAAAGTATTTGCGACGGGCGGGATTGGTGGTGTTCACCGTGGTGCTGAACATACCTTTGATATTTCCGCAGATCTGCAAGAACTGGCGCATACCAATGTCACGGTAATTTGTGCCGGGGCGAAATCTATTCTTGATCTCGGTTTAACGACCGAATATTTAGAAACCTTTGGCGTGCCGTTAATTGGATATCAGACCAACGCGTTGCCGGCATTTTTCTGCCGAACCAGTCCGTTTGAGGTCAGTATCCGTCTGGACAGCGCAAAAGAGATTGCCCGTGCCATGGCGGTGAAATGGCAGACAGGTCTCGACGGCGGTCTGGTTGTTGCAAACCCAATCCCGGAGCAGTTTGCGATGGCTGAAGAGAAAATTAATGCGGCAATCGATCGGGCGGTAAAAGAAGCGGAAGAGCAGGGGGTTGTGGGCAAAGAGAGTACGCCGTTCCTGCTGGCGCGCGTTGCGGAGCTGACCGGCGGTGACAGCCTGAAATCAAATATTCAGTTGGTGTTCAACAACGCGGTACTGGCTTGTGAAATTGCGAAGGAGTATCAACGCCTCGCCTGACCAAATTTTCCGGGCAGAATGCGGTCGCCCGCGGCTAGCAAACCTACCAAAACCTGGCGGTAACGCCGGGTTTCCTGGCATGAAGGGAATTTCATTATGGATATAATGAGAAGTGTTGTGGGTATGGTGGTATTACTGACTATCGCGTTTCTGCTGTCAGTAAATAAAAAGCGTATTAGTCTGCGTACGGTCGGGGCAGCACTGGTGCTGCAAATTGCAATCGGCGGCATTATGCTCTATTTCCCGCCGGGGAAATGGCTGGTTGAACAGGCCGCGCTCGGTGTCCACAAGGTGATGTCATACAGTGACGCGGGTAGTGCATTTATCTTTGGCTCCCTGGTCGGGCCAAAAATGGATGTGCTGTTCGACGGAGCCGGGTTTATCTTCGCCTTTCGGGTGCTCCCGGCCATCATTTTTGTGACCGCGCTGATCAGTCTACTCTACTACATTGGCGTGATGGGGCTGTTGATCCGCATCCTTGGCGGTATTTTCCAGAAAGCGTTGAACATCAGTAAGATCGAGTCATTTGTCGCAGTAACCACGATTTTCCTCGGGCAAAACGAGATCCCGGCAATCGTGAAACCGTTTATTGACCGGCTGAATCGCAATGAGCTATTTACCGCTATCTGTAGCGGGATGGCCTCGATTGCTGGCTCAATGATGATTGGTTACGCTGGAATGGGCGTTCCGATTGACTATCTGCTGGCGGCATCGTTGATGGCAATCCCTGGTGGTATTTTATTCGCGCGTATGCTGAGTCCGGCAACTGAAGAATCTCGCGTCACCTTTGAGAACCTGTCATTTACCGAAACGCCGCCGAAAAGCATCATCGAAGCAGCGGCGAGTGGGGCGATGACCGGGCTGAAAATTGCCGCAGGCGTGGCAACGGTAGTAATGGCATTTGTCGCCATTATTGCGCTGATTAACGGCATTATCGGCGGAATTGGTGGTTGGTTTGGTTTTGGTCATGCCACCCTGGAAGGGATCTTCGGCTATGTGTTAGCCCCGCTGGCGTGGATTATGGGCGTTGACTGGAGCGAGGCGACGCTGGCAGGTAGCCTGATTGGACAGAAGCTGGCAATCAACGAGTTTGTCGCCTATCTCAACTTCTCGCCGTATCTGCAAACCGGCGGGACACTGGATGTGAAGACCATTGCGATTATCTCGTTTGCGCTGTGCGGGTTCGCTAACTTTGGTTCGATTGGCGTTGTTGTCGGCGCATTTTCGGCGATAGCGCCACAGCGAGCCCCGGAAATCGCGCAGCTTGGAATGCGCGCGCTGGCAGCAGCAACGCTGTCAAACCTGATGAGCGCCACCATAGCGGGTTTCTTTATCGGTATAGCATAGTGAGAATAATGCCGGATAAGCGTGGCGCTATCCGGCATTACATTTAAGCTGTTTGCAGCAAATATAAGGCGTTATCTGCCGAAAGGGTTGGGTTGTTAATGCTGACGCTGGCTCGCGATAATGCCGCGCAGGCCATGGCAAAGTGAGCGCTTTCACGGAACTCGCTACCTTCCAGAAAGCTGTACAGCAATCCGGCCATAAAAGCGTCATCGGCGCCAAAACTGTCTACGATCGTATGATTGGGAGGCGTCAGTAAAAATTGTTCTCCGTCCTTTTCGCTGCAAAAAACAGATTCATCTTCCAGACAGACAAAGATCCGTTTTACCCCTTGCTGATGCAGACTATTGACGGCCAGTACGCGATCGGCATCTGAATGGATAGGTTGGCCCCACAAAATCGCCAGCTCTTTCTGCGTTGGTTTTAGCGTATGAATACGCGTAAACCATGTCTTCATTTTTGCCGCTTTGAACTCTGAAACGGTGTCAATGAATACCGGAATATCATCAGCAATAGTAAAGACCCACTCAATGGCTTCGGCGGTCAGATTGCAATCTGCCAGTACGACACCGGAATGGCGGATCAAATCTCGCGATCCGTTCAGCAACTGCGGCGTTAATTGCTGCAGGATATGGGTATCGTTAATTGCCAGTACGGTTTCTTCCTGCTGATTAGCGATCGACAGGTAGGTTGAGGTGTTATGCCCATGCAGGCGTATGCAACTTGCAACGTTAACACCGGCCTGACGCGTTTGTTCCAGCAATGTTTCCCCATAGAAATCACTGCCAACAGCGGAAATTAAGTGAACGTCACGGCCCAGCAGCGCCAGGTTGTGGGCGATGTTGCGTCCTACGCCGCCTGCCGAGCAGTGAATGCTGCCAGGATTAGAGGCAGCCTGAGGATAATGGATGTCTGCAACACCACGAATATCCATGTTGATTGCTCCGACAACCACGCAATAATCCTGTTCGGTAAGGATATAACCTTTACCTTTGATCATGCCTTTACGCATCAAATCCATAATATGCGCAGCGACGCGTGAACGGCTGATTTGCAGAATATCGGCGATTTCATTCTGCTGAATCAACGGATTGCGACGCAGGATCTTAAGGATCTGCTTTTCCCTGTCGTTCATGATTACGCCACCGCTTGTTCTGTTTGCTGGGCTTTCAGCCAGGCAATCTCTTCTGCCCAGATATCCGGATTAATCGTTTCCAGCACCAGCGGAATGCCATCAAAACGACTGTCCTGCATGATCCAGCGAAAAGCGTCGTGGCCAATATTCCCTTCACCTAAGCTGTGGTGGCGGTCGACGCGACTGCCAAACGTGCTCTTGGCGTCGTTCAGGTGCATACCGCGTAGATAGCTGAAACCGACAATACGTTCAAATTCCGCAAACGTCTTTTCGCATTCCTCGACAGAACGCAAATCGTAACCGGCAGCGAAAGCGTGGCAGGTATCAATACAGACGCCAACACGGGATTTATCTTCAACACCATCAATAATGGCGGCAAGGTGCTCAAACTTAAATCCGAGATTGCTGCCCTGTCCGGCGGTATTTTCGATAACTGCCGTAACCCCTTGGGTCTGAGCGAGGGCGATGTTGATAGATTCAGCAATGCGCGCCAGACATTCATCTTCCGGGATCTGCATCAAATGGCTGCCTGGATGAAAGTTGAGCAGCGATAAACCGAGCAGTTCACAGCGCTGCATTTCATCGATAAATGCATCGCGTGATTTTTCCAGCGCATCGCTGACCGGGTGGCCGAGATTAATCAGGTAGCTGTCGTGAGGCAGGATCTGAGCGGAAGTATAGTGATACTTCTCGCAAGCGGATTTGAAATCATCAATGATTTCAGTGGTCAACGCCGCGGCGCGCCACTGACGCTGATTTTTGGTGAACAGGGCGAATGCGGTAGCTTCGATTTCTGCGGCCCGAATAGCGGCGTTAGCCAGACCGCCAGCGGCGCTTACGTGCGCTCCGATGTATTTCATGAATTAAACCCGCCATACTCAAATTCAAAAAAGGAAGAGTATAGCGGGTCAACTAACGTTAGTCGTGATCGTTTATGCCATTAGCGCGTGGATAGCGAAGTTAATCGCACCACCGCCTACAATCAGCCAGACAAACAGCAGTAGCGCCATCAGCAAAGGTTTAGCACCAGCTTTTTTCAGGGCGCTCACGTGAGTGGTTAGCCCCAGTGCGGCCATCGCCATTGCCAGCAGCACGGTATCCAGCGTCACCAGCATACTCACTACCGACTGCGGCAGCAGGTGGAAAGAGTTAAAAATCGCCACCACAATGAACATGATGGCAAACCATGGAATGGTGATTTTGCTCTTCTCACCACCGGTTGCCGGAGACAGTTGTTTTACTCGTGCGGCCAGCAGGATGAGGAACGGCGCCAGCATCATGACGCGCAGCATTTTGGCAATAACCGCGGCGTTTTCAGCATCCGGGTTAATGGCGTGTCCGGCGGCAACAACCTGCGCAACTTCATGCATGGTGGAGCCAATGTAAATCCCGTAAGTCTCGGGAGTAAACCAGTGCGCTAACAGCGGATACATCGCCGGATACAGGAAGATAGCGATAGTACCGAAGATAACCACCGTGGCGACGGCGACCGTCACCTTACTGGCTTCGGCTTTAACGACAGGCTCTGTTGCCAGTACCGCGGCGGCGCCACAGATGCTGCTGCCCGCGCCAATCAGCCAACTGGTGTGACGGTCCAGACCAAACACTTTCTGCCCAAGGAAACAGGCAATCATGAAGGTGCTGCTGAGCGTTAATATGTCGATTACGATACCGCTGACGCCGACGTCAGCAATTTGCGCGAAGGTAAGGCGGAAACCGTAGAGGATTATCCCCAGGCGTAATAAATGTTGTTTAGCAAACAGTACGCCGCCATCGCAGCTTTTCCAGATTTGTGGATACACGGTGTTGCCGATAACCATCCCAAACAAGATGGCTAAGGTGAGGGCGCTAAACCCGGCACCTGCGACGGCGGGAATGGATCCCCCCCATAAGGCAGCCCCAGTGATAACTGCACTCAGGGCAAGCCCCGGAATAAAATGCCACGCTGTACGACGATGAGTCTGTAAGGTGAGTTCTGTCATATCCTTCTCCTTTATCTGGGTAAAAGAGTACGGCGATGTGGTTTAAAAATAAAATTGATTATATATTTATAATTAATCTATATAAGTGGTATACCCGTCATACTTCAAGTTGCATGCGCGTTGGCTGCGCTCGTTCACCCCAGTCACGTACTTAAGTACGCTCCCGGGGATGCTCTCTCTTGCCGCCTTCCTGCAACTCGAATTATTTAGGGTATAAGTAACGGATATCCGGTGGAAAACGACTATGCATATCACCCTGCGACAACTTGAAGTGTTTGCTGAGGTACTGAAAAGCGGCTCGACGACTCAGGCATCTGTCATGCTTGCATTGTCGCAGTCGGCGGTGAGTGCGGCGCTTACCGATCTGGAAGGGCAGCTTGGCGTACAGCTCTTCGACCGCGTTGGCAAGCGGCTGGTGGTCAATGAGCACGGGCGCTTGCTCTACCCGCGCGCGCTGGCGTTACTTGAGCAAACGATAGAAATCGAACAGCTTTTTCGTGAGGATAATGGCGCGATTCGCGTCTATGCCAGCAGCACCATTGGCAATTACATTTTGCCCGCCATGATCGCCCGCTATCGCCAGGATTTTCCCGATTTACCGCTGGAGCTAAGCGTGGGTAACAGCCAGGATGTGATCAACGCTGTTCTGGATTTTCGGGTAGATATTGGGCTGATCGAAGGACCTTGTCACAGCACAGAAATTATCTCTGAACCATGGCTGGAGGACGAACTGGTGGTGTTTGCCGCCCCGTCTTCGCCGCTGACAAAAGGTCCCGTGACGCTGAATCAACTGGCTGCTTCGCCGTGGATTTTACGTGAGCGAGGCTCCGGTACGCGTGAACTGGTAGATTATCTGTTGTTATCGCATCTGCCGAGATTTCAGATGGCGATGGAGTTGGGTAACTCCGAGGCCATTAAGCATGCGGTCCGCCATGGGCTCGGTATCAGCTGTTTGTCGCGTCGGGTCATTGCAGAACAGTTACAGGCGGGTACGCTGAGTGAAGTCCCTGTGCCGCTGCCGCGTTTAGTTCGCACGCTCTGGCGCGTTCATCATCGACAAAAGCATCTCTCTAATGCCATTACGCGCTTTTTACATTACAGCGATCAGGTTGCGCAGGGCGAATAAGGCACTCACTGGCGTAATATCACCTCTATGTATAACGGCGGTTTCGTCTTAACCGCCATGCTCCGCCCATTTTCTGCTTTACTTATAATCCGCGGCCAGTCATGAAGGTCTCTTATAACAGCGCATTTGTGCCGGAAGAAAGCCCTTTCGTCTGCTACAATCGCGCCTCATTTTTTGGATGGATAGCATTTTCACATGGTTTCCGAAACTAAAACCACAGAAGCGCCCACGCTACGTCGTGAACTGAAGGCGCGTCACCTGACGATGATTGCCATCGGAGGCTCCATCGGTACAGGTCTTTTTGTTGCATCTGGTGCAACTATTTCTGCGGCGGGTCCTGGCGGCGCGTTGTTCTCGTATATTCTGATTGGTCTGATGGTGTACTTCCTGATGACCAGTCTCGGTGAACTGGCAGCCTTCATGCCAGTTTCCGGTTCGTTCTCCACCTACGGTCAGAACTATGTAGAAGAAGGCTTCGGCTTCGCGCTGGGCTGGAACTACTGGTACAACTGGGCGGTGACAATTGCCGTTGACCTGGTAGCCGCACAGTTGGTAATGAGCTGGTGGTTCCCGGACACGCCAGGCTGGATCTGGAGTGCGCTGTTCCTCGGCGTTATCTTCCTGCTGAACTACATTTCCGTGCGCGGGTTTGGCGAAGCGGAGTACTGGTTCTCACTGATCAAAGTGACCACCGTGATTATCTTTATCGTGGTTGGCGTAATGATGATCTTCGGTATCTTCAAAGGCGCTCAGCCGGTGGGCTGGAGCAACTGGACGACCGGTGATGCGCCGTTTGCCGGTGGTTTTGCCGCTATGATTGGCGTGGCGATGATTGTCGGCTTCTCCTTCCAGGGAACTGAGCTTATTGGTATCGCGGCAGGTGAATCGGAAGATCCTGAGAAGAATATTCCACGCGCGGTGCGTCAGGTGTTCTGGCGAATCCTGCTGTTCTATGTGTTCGCGATTTTGATTATTAGCCTGATCATTCCGTACACCGATCCAAGCCTGCTGCGTAACGATGTGAAAGACATCAGCGTTAGCCCGTTCACGCTGGTATTCCAGCATGCGGGTCTGCTGTCTGCGGCGGCGGTAATGAACGCGGTTATCCTGACGGCGGTACTGTCAGCGGGTAACTCCGGGATGTATGCCTCAACGCGTATGCTTTACACCCTGGCCTGCGACGGTAAAGCGCCGCGTATCTTCGCCAAACTGTCTCGTGGTGGTGTGCCGCGTAACGCACTATATGCAACTACGGTGGTGGCGGGGCTGTGCTTCCTGACCTCAATGTTTGGCAACCAGACCGTATACCTGTGGCTGCTGAATACTTCCGGGATGACGGGCTTTATCGCCTGGTTAGGGATTGCTATCAGCCATTATCGTTTCCGTCGTGGTTATGTGCTGCAGGGGCATGATGTGCAGGATCTGCCGTATCGTTCTGGCTTCTTCCCGCTGGGGCCGATCTTTGCCTTTGTGCTGTGCCTGATCATCACTCTGGGTCAGAACTACGAAGCGTTCCTGAAGGACAGTATTGACTGGGGCGGCGTGATGGCAACCTATATCGGTATTCCACTGTTCCTGATTATCTGGTTTGGTTACAAGCTGACGAAAGGGACTCATTTCGTTCGCTACAGTGAAATGAAATTCCCTGGACGCGTGAAGAAGTAATCTTGTACCTGATGGCACCGTGCTAATCCGACCTACGTAAGATAGTGTAGGTCGGGTAAGCCCTCCATGCTGCCATCCGGCAGACAATAACCCCCCCGCCACTCACCATGTTCAGTTAACATCTCAGTTTCAGAAAGCATCAACATGTGTTGGCGGGATAATGAACATGCTCTCTCTGAGAAAGGGTTCCGTTCACCTCATGTTCATCGCTTCTCTGTACACTGAACGCCAGTGAACGTGTTAAGGGTGCTATCGCCGCACCCTTAACAATCCCGGCTCCCGGCAGGAAAATTGTTGCTGCGCAATACCCTCCGCTTATTCCTTCAGGCTACCGGGCCGGGCGCGAGGTAGCGTCCTTGCAAAGCGCGCCCTGAGCCAGCATCCATGCTGGCTCTCCCGGCCTTACGGAAACACGTCGGCAATTTTCAGCCGGACCAGCCCACACTTCACCATCTGCGTTTTTTGGTCTGAACAGCAAAACAGATTTAACTGGAAGTCAGAGCGTTGAAGCGATGACTCCGGTCCGGCTGAAAATCGATGAGTCGTTGACGGCTGACCGGGTCTGCCCGCAGGGATGCGGGCAGAGGGGATGGCCTGCAGGGACGCAGGCTCGGCCCCGACCCGACAGGCAGACGGCATAAGACGAATGAATCGCGCAGCGACGATTTTCCCGCCGGGAGCCTGGGATGCAAGGGAGGCGGCGGTGAGCCTCCCTTGCACGTTCACGGGTATCTGTGATTCAGAGAAGTGATACCGCTGAGGTGAACGGAACCCCGTAGCGGAATAAAATGTTCTCCATACATGCTTAACTAACAGGCATTAGGCATTCACCTTGCCGGGGTTTTTTTATTGCGCCAAACTTAGAAGCTGTAAGTCAGGCCAACCGTGTAACGACGGCCATCGAGAACGGTGTCGTAGGTGTCATAATCGATTTGCTTATCCAGCACGTTATACACGCCGGCGGTCATCAGCAGATCCTTGGTAGCATAGTAGCGTAAACCAACATCGACCTGCGTATACGATGGCGTACCCTGTGCCATGGAGGTACGGCTCAGGTACTCCGACGTTTTCCCGCGCAGATTCAGACGGCTCCAGAAACCGAGATCCTGCGTTGCCTGCCAGTCCAGCGTGGTGTTAAACATATGCTTCGGCATTTTGTTTAATGGCTGACCGGAGAACTGACCGCTTTTCTGCTCAGATTCCGTATAGGTGTAGTTCGCCGTCCAGTTGACGTCGGAGGTGATTTTCCAGCCGAAGGTGGATTCTACGCCGCGCATATTGGCTTTATCGACGTTCACACGATCGCTGACGAAATCATAATGGGTGCCACCAATGGTGCAGGCCGGGTCGGAACTGCTGTTACAGCGACGCACTTCGGTAATTTTGTTTTTGAAGTCGGTATTGAACAGCGTCACGCCCGCGTTGAGGTCGTTGCCGTTATCCCACAATAACCCGATCTCTTCGCTCAGGCTTTTCTCTGGCTTCAGATCCGGGTTGCCGACAATGATCCCGTTCAGACGACCGCCGCCGGTGACCTGCCCCCAACTGGCAGAAGACTGACGCAGATCCGGTGCGCGATAGCCCGCAGATACGCCACCTTTCAAGGTCCATTGATCGCTCAGATGCCAGACGCCGTAACCGCGTGGTGTCCAGTTGTCGCCGTAGTTTTCATCTTTATCCATACGCAGACCGCCGGTCAGCGCGAAGGTATCGGTAATAGCCCATTCATCTTCAGCAAACAGCGCCCAGCTCCAGCGGGTCAGTTTGTTCAGCCCATCGGCAGCTTGCAACTGATTGCCGTTATCGCGCAGTTTCTCATAACGGTACTGTCCACCCACTGTCAGGGTGTGCGCCCCGAGGAAAATCTGGTTCTGATTGTTAAAGATGGTGTTGTAGGACTTCATCTGGCGACCAGGGTTGTCGGTCTCTTCCTGCTGGATATAGCTGGTGGAGCTGAAGTCGTCGTAATAGCCGCTATGGGTGAGTGAATATGTGGTGTGCACATACTTGCTTTCGCTTTTACTGTTGGGCTTACAGCTTCCGTTGCGGCAGATTTCTTCAGCCCTGGATTTGCCCGGCGTACTGTCACGATCCTGCAGTTCACGTGCGTAATCGAAGTCGATGTCGTTTTTATCATCCGGCGTGAAGTTGAGGGTTAAACCCCCGTTACGCATACGCTGTTCATTGTAGCCATTGAGGATTTCATCTTCGGCACGATGAGAGAATAATCCGGTCACCTTCGCACCGAGTAACCCGTCAATCAGCGGCCCGGACGCATAGGCATTCGTCTGGTAAATATCACCGGAATCCCTGTCTTCCTGGAAAGTGGCATCGCCATGTAAGGAGCCGGTCCAGGCTTTGGTATTCGACACTTTTTTGGTGATGACGTTGATAACGCCCCCCATCGCATCAGAGCCGTAAAGCGATGACATTGGTCCACGGATAACTTCGATACGCTCGATGGATTCCAGCGGCGGTAACCAGCCTTGTTCAATACCTGAGTTATCGCTGTTAGGTCGTGTGCTGCGTGTGCTGATGCGTTTGCCGTTGACCAGGAACAACGTGTATTGCGAAGCCATACCGCGAATACTGATATCGCTGCTGCTGCCGCCACCGGTGACGACGACGCCAGGGACATCTTTTAGCGCATCGGTGACATCGCGATAGGCTTTGTCTTCAATTTGCTGCTTGGTAATAACAGATATCGACGCGGGGGCGTCCTGAATTTTCTGCTCGAAGCCGGTAGCGGTGACGACGACGGTGTCCTGTTCAGCGGCATGGCCGAGTGATGGGAGACTGGCGACGCATACTGCGGCAGCTACAGCCTTAACGTGAGGTATAGTCATTTGTATCATTCCATTTAAATGAATCAAACTGCGCGTCATGTGAAAGGCCATGACAATTGTATGTATTTGTCTTTTAAGGACTCTTTTCAGTAAAGAAGCGAATGGATTGTACAAAAGTATGAATTTTTGTAAACACAAATGATAATCGAAATCATTTGTGTTTGACATGATTTGAGGGGAAATTATTATTAAATCAATAAGATAAGTGAAAAAGAAAAATGGAGAAAAAGTGAAGGGATGATGGCGAAATGAAGAGGGCTTTCGCCCTCACTCAGGCGTTACTTCAGTAAATATTGCGCATGGAAGCGCAGGTGATCCTCAATAAACGACGCAATAAAGTAATAGCTGTGATCGTAACCCGGCTGGATGCGTAACGTCATCGGCCATGCGGTCTGACGTGCCGTTTCGGCCAGTACCGCGGGCTGCAACTGATCGGCAAGAAACTGATCGTTGTCCCCTTGATCGATAAGCGTCGGAATCGCATCTTCGGGCCTGCTGGCCAACATTAACGCGCAGCTATCCCATTCGGCCCACAGCGATTTATCTTCACCCAGATAAGCGCTAAAAGCCTTCTCGCCCCACGGAACGCGGCAAGGGTTAACGATGGGGGCAAAAGCGGAGATGCTGGTGTATTTCCCCGGATTTTTCAGCGCCATAATCAACGCCCCGTGACCACCCATGGAATGTCCGCTGATGGCGCAACGATCGCTGACGTTAAACTGCGATTGGATCAGTGCCGGAAGCTCATCACGCAGATAGTCATACATGCGAAAATGGCTTGCCCACGGCTGCTGGGTGGCATTGAGGTAAAACCCAGCCCCCTGACCTAAATCGTAGCCATCATCGTTGGCTACTTGATCGCCGCGTGGACTGGTATCCGGCATCACCAGCACAATACCCAGCTCAGCCGCCACACGTTGCGCACCCGCTTTGGTGGTGAAGTTTTCGTCATTGCAGGTCAGGCCCGACAACCAGTACAGCACCGGAGGCGGGGTATTCTCACGAGGCGGGGGAAGAAAGATGCTGAAAGTCATAGCGCAATTTAACGTGGCGGAGTCGTGACGCCAGCGTTGCTGCCAGCCTTCAAAACAGCGGTGCTCTTCAAGCATTTCCATGCGTGGCTCCTTGTTGTGTTGAACCTGAATATGTTTGCGAATTCATCATAATACAGATTATTCATTGCACTGTGAGTAACTTTCACTTCCGCATTGGGCAAACATACTTCATCATCTATATAACTTTACATTAACACTCAACATCGCCGGGCTGAACGCTACGTGAATTTGATACGCTGAAAGGCTGTGCCAATTTCAATAATTATCGCGGTGAATACTGGATTATGTGCGCCGCCTCACGCACAATGTTCTGGCTGTGACACAGCCTAAAAACTTTGCCCCATGCAGGGCAGAGGCGCCACACCTGCAGGAGAAAAAGAAATGTCATCACTCAGTAAAGAAGCGGCTTTGGTTCATGAAGCGCTGGTCGCGCGTGGTCTCGAAACACCACTGCGCCCGCCCGTGCAGGAGATGGATAACGAAACGCGCAAACGTCTTATCTCAGGCCATATGACCGAGATTATGCAATTGCTCAATCTCGATTTGAGCGATGACAGTTTGATGGAAACTCCGCATCGCATTGCGAAAATGTATGTCGATGAGATTTTCTCCGGTCTCGATTACGCCAACTTCCCGAAAATCACCGTCATTGAAAACAAAATGAAGGTGGACGAGATGGTTACGGTCCGCGATATCACGCTGACCAGCACCTGCGAGCATCACTTTGTCACTATCGATGGTAAAGCGACGGTGGCGTATATCCCGAAAGATTCAGTCATTGGCCTGTCGAAGATCAACCGCATTGTGCAGTTCTTTGCGCAGCGTCCGCAGGTGCAGGAACGTCTGACCCAGCAAATTCTCACCGCGCTGCAAACGCTGCTTGGGACGAATAATGTTGCGGTGTCGATTGATGCGGTGCATTACTGCGTGAAAGCGCGCGGTATTCGCGATGCGACCAGCGCGACCACCACCACTTCTCTGGGCGGATTGTTTAAGTCCAGCCAGAACACGCGTCAGGAATTCCTGCGCGCAGTACGTCATCACAACTGATTAGGGCAGGGGCCATGGAGCGTAATGTCACGCTGGATTTTATTCGTGGCGTCGCCATTCTTGGCATCCTGCTTCTCAATATTAACGCCTTTGGCCTGCCAAAGGCGGCATATCTCAATCCCGCCTGGTATGGCAATATCACCTTATCCGACGCCTGGAGCTGGGCGGTGCTTGATCTCTTCGCACAGGTCAAGTTTCTCACGCTGTTTGCATTGCTGTTTGGGGCAGGGCTGCAAATGCTGCTCCCGCGCGGCAAACGCTGGATCCAGTCGCGGCTTACGCTACTGGTGCTGTTGGGTTTTATTCACGGTTTACTCTTCTGGGACGGCGATATCCTGTTGGCTTATGGCTTAATTGGTCTGATTTGCTGGCGGTTGATTCGCGATGCCCCTTCGGTAAAAAGCCTGTTTAACACCGGCGTCCTGCTTTATCTGGTGGGTATTGGCGTACTGCTGCTGCTGGGCGTTATCTCCGGCGGGGAAACCAGTCGGGCGTGGACGCCGGATGCCTCAGCTTTGCTGTATGAAAAATACTGGAAAGTGAATGGCGGTCTGGAAGCGGTCAGCAATCGCGTGGATATGATGTCCAATAGCTTGCTGGCACTGGGCGCGCAGTACGGCTGGCAACTGGCTGGGATGATGCTGCTTGGCGCAGCATTAATGCGCAGCGGCTGGCTGAAAGGGCAGTACAGTTTGCAGCATTATCGACGTACCGGCGTACTGTTGGTCATTATTGGCATGGCGATTAACCTGCCTGCTATTATCATTCAGTGGCATTTGGAGTGGGTCTACCGCTGGTGTGCTTTCCTGTTACAAGCTCCGCGCGAGCTGGGCGCGCCGTTGCAGACTATCGGCTACGCCGCCCTGATGTTTGGCTTCTGGCCGCAGTTGAGCCGCTTAAAGTGGGTGATTGCCATCGCCTGCGTGGGACGTATGGCGTTAACTAACTATCTGTTGCAAACCTTAATTTGCACCACGCTGTTTTATCAATTCGGCTTGTTTATGAAATTCGATCGGCTGGAGCTGCTCTGTTTCGTCATTCCTGTCTGGGCCGTTAATCTTCTGTTCTCCGTCATTTGGCTGCGTTTTTACCGGCAGGGCCCGGTAGAGTGGCTGTGGCGTCAATTAACCCTGCGTGCTTCAGGGACATCATTACCACGTACATCCAGATAACGATCTGGATCACATTCATTAACAAAATGGATGTAAGCGCTTTCATTCCTGTGACATCACTCACGCAGTCCGTTTCATTGTGCTGACAAAATACCCAGCCTGGGGTGTCTGTGGCTAACCGCAATCTAAAACAGGGCAGTGAATATGGTAACCATCCGTGATGTGGCACGACAGTCTGGCGTATCTGTAGCGACCGTTTCCCGCGTACTGAACAACAGTGCGCTGGTGAGTCCCGACACGCGTGAAGCGGTGATGAAAGCAGTCACTCAGTTAGGCTATCGACCTAACGCCAATGCGCAGGCGCTGGCGACACAGGTAAGTGACACCATTGGTGTGGTGGTGATGGATGTGTCAGATGCATTTTTTGGCGCGCTGGTTAAAGCTGTCGATATGGTTGCCCAGCAGCATCAGAAATATGTCCTGATTGGCAATAGCTATCATGAGGCTGAAAAAGAACGTCATGCTATTGAGGTTTTGATTCGCCAACGCTGTAACGCTCTGATTGTTCACTCTAAAGCGCTCAGCGATCGGGAACTGGCAGAGTTTATGGATCAGATCCCTGGCATGGTGCTGATCAATCGCCTTGTTCCGGGTTACGCCCACCGTTGCGTCTGCCTGGATAATATCAGCGGCGCCAAAATGGCGACCCGCATGCTGCTGAATAATGGTCATCAACGCATTGGTTACCTGGCATCAAGCCACCGTATTGAAGATGATGCGATGCGCAAAGAAGGGTGGTTATCGGCCCTGAAAGAACAAGGAATTGATGCGGCGGAAAGCTGGATCGGTACCGGTTCGCCCGATATGCAGGGAGGAGAGTCTGCCATGGTGGAGCTGCTGGGGCGCAATTTGCAACTGACGGCGGTCTTCGCCTACAACGACAACATGGCAGCGGGCGCACTGACCGCGTTAAAAGACAACGGCATCGCCATCCCATTACATCTTTCTATCATTGGCTTTGATGATATTCCCATTGCGCGTTACACCGATCCGCAACTGACAACCGTACGCTATCCCATCGCCTCAATGGCAAAAATGGCGACGGAGCTTGCGCTGCAAGGCGCGGCGGGCACGTTAGATCCTGCGGCGTCGCATTGCTTTATGCCGACACTGGTGCGTCGTCATTCTGTGGCATTGCGGCAGAATGCGGCACCGATCACTAACTCATAAAGTCGAACTATGTAACCGCTTTCAATATGTGAGTAAATTCACAGTATATTAACAATGCGATAGCTATGATGACACTGTTTGTTGCGCTGTAACTACTATGTAACGGTGAATAATCACTTTCATCGAGGTATTGGTGCCTTAAACAAAAATTAAAGCCAGTTTTTGGAGCGTTGCCAGGCACGGAAGAATTATTTTTAAAAGTGAGCTTCGGCGTTCAGTAACACTTCAGTAACGTTCTGCCTGCCGAGCATTTATCTCAAGTACTACCCTGCATAATAAAACCGGAGATACCATGAATAAGAAGGTGTTGACCCTGTCTGCTGTAATGGCAAGCATGTTATTCGGCGCGGCTGCGCACGCTGCTGATACCCGCATTGGTGTGACGATTTATAAGTACGACGATAACTTTATGTCTGTGGTACGTAAGGCTATTGAAAAAGATGCCAAAGCGGCGCCTGACGTACAGTTGCTGATGAATGACTCGCAGAACGATCAGTCCAAACAAAACGACCAGATCGACGTATTGCTGGCAAAAGGCGTTAAAGCACTGGCGATTAACCTGGTTGACCCGGCAGCTGCAGGCACGGTAATTGAAAAAGCACGCGGTCAGAACGTCCCGATCGTGTTCTTCAACAAAGAACCTTCTCGTAAAGCGCTGGACAGCTATGACAAAGCGTATTACGTCGGTACTGACTCTAAAGAGTCTGGCATTATTCAGGGTGACTTGATTGCTAAACACTGGGCTGCTAACCCGAACTGGGATCTGAATAAAGACGGTAAAATCCAGTTTGTTCTGCTGAAAGGCGAACCGGGACACCCGGATGCTGAAGCACGTACCACTTACGTGATCAAAGAGCTGAACGACAAGGGCATTAAAACTGAGCAACTGCAGTTAGATACCGCGATGTGGGATACCGCTCAGGCGAAAGATAAGATGGATGCGTGGATGTCCGGTCCGAACGCTAACAAAATTGAAGTGGTTATCGCCAACAACGATGCGATGGCGATGGGCGCAGTTGAAGCGCTGAAAGCGCACAACAAAACCAGCGTACCGGTATTTGGCGTGGATGCGCTGCCTGAAGCGCTGGCCCTGGTGAAATCCGGCGCCATGGCCGGTACCGTGCTGAACGATGCCAACAACCAGGCGAAAGCGACCTTCGATTTGGCGAAAAACCTGGCTGATGGCAAAGGCGCAGCAGACGGCACTAACTGGAAAATTGACAACAAAATTGTTCGCGTTCCGTACGTCGGTGTCGATAAAGATAATCTGGCTGAGTTCACTAATAAATAAATCTCCGTCTATGGGCGCAATGTCATTGCGCCCTTAATAACGCGCTTTGCAAGGCCAACAAGGTATATTTATGGTCAGCACACATACTCAGTCGTCAGGCGAATACTTGTTGGAAATGACCGGCATTAACAAGTCTTTCCCCGGCGTTAAGGCTCTTGATAACGTTAATTTAAAGGTCCGCCCGCATTCAATTCACGCCTTAATGGGCGAGAACGGCGCGGGGAAATCCACATTATTGAAATGTCTTTTCGGCATCTATCAAAAAGATTCCGGTAGTATTTTATTTCAGGGTAAAGAAATCGATTTTCATTCGGCGAAAGAAGCGCTTGAAAATGGTATTTCGATGGTCCACCAGGAATTAAACCTGGTATTACAACGTTCCGTGATGGACAACATGTGGTTGGGGCGCTATCCCACCAAAGGTATGTTTGTCGATCAGGAAAAAATGTACCGTGATACCAAAGCGATATTTGATGAGCTGGATATTGATATCGATCCGCGGGCGCGCGTCGGTACATTATCCGTTTCACAAATGCAGATGATCGAAATTGCGAAAGCCTTCTCCTACGATGCCAAAATCGTCATCATGGATGAGCCGACGTCATCGTTAACCGAGAAAGAAGTTAATCATCTGTTCACCATCATTCGTAAGCTGAAAGAGCGTGGATGCGGTATTGTTTATATTTCTCACAAAATGGAAGAAATTTTCCAACTATGTGATGAAATTACCGTGCTGCGCGACGGGCAGTGGATCGCAACCCAGCCGCTGGAAGGGCTGGATATGGACAAGATCATCGCCATGATGGTTGGACGTTCGCTGAACCAACGTTTTCCTGATAAAGAAAACAAACCTGGTGAAGTGATTCTGCAAGTGCGTAACCTGACCTCGCTGCGTCAGCCGTCGATTCGTGATGTCTCGTTTGATTTGCACAAAGGGGAAATCCTCGGGATTGCCGGTCTGGTAGGCGCAAAACGCACTGATATCGTTGAAACGCTTTTTGGTATTCGTGAGAAATCATCGGGTACGATTACGTTACACGGCAAAAAAATTAATAACCACAGCGCCAATGAAGCCATCAACCATGGCTTTGCACTGGTCACGGAAGAGCGCCGCTCGACCGGTATTTATGCGTATCTGGACATTGGTTTTAACTCGTTAATCTCCAATATCCAAAACTATAAAAATAAAGTCGGTCTGCTGGATAATTCCCGCATGAAGAGCGATACCCAGTGGGTGATTGACTCTATGAGGGTGAAAACGCCGGGCCATCGTACACAAATTGGTTCACTTTCCGGGGGGAATCAGCAAAAGGTGGTTATTGGCCGCTGGCTATTAACGCAGCCAGAAATCCTGATGCTGGATGAACCTACACGTGGTATCGATGTCGGCGCAAAATTTGAAATTTATCAGTTGATAGCCGAACTCGCGAAAAAAGATAAGGGGATTATTATTATTTCCTCTGAAATGCCGGAGCTGCTGGGTATTACCGATCGTATTCTGGTGATGAGCAATGGTCTCGTTGCCGGAATTGTTGACACTAAAACGACAACGCAAAACGAAATCCTCCGTCTTGCGTCTTTGCACCTTTAAGATTAGGGGCTCCTCATGAGTGCGTTAAATAAGAAAAGTTTTCTTACTTATCTGAAAGAAGGCGGAATATACGTTGTTCTTTTGGTTTTGCTGGCAATTATTATTTTCCAGGATCCCACTTTCTTAAGTTTACTCAACCTGAGTAATATTCTGACGCAATCCTCAGTGCGTATTATTATCGCATTGGGTGTTGCCGGACTGATTGTGACGCAAGGGACAGACCTGTCGGCAGGGCGTCAGGTTGGTCTGGCGGCAGTGGTGGCGGCAACCTTATTGCAATCGATGGAGAACGCCAACAAGGTATTCCCGGAAATGGCGACGATGCCGATTATCGTGGTGGTACTGATTGTTTGCGTCATCGGCGCGATTATCGGTCTGGTGAACGGTATCATCATCGCGTATCTGAACGTGACGCCGTTTATTACCACCTTGGGTACGATGATCATCGTCTACGGGATCAACTCCCTGTACTATGATTTTGTCGGCGCATCGCCAATTTCTGGCTTTGACAGCGGATTCTCTACCTTTGCGCAGGGCTTTATCGCGCTGGGCAGCTTCCGACTCTCTTATATCACCTTCTATGCGCTGATTGCCGTGGCCTTTGTTTGGGTGCTGTGGAACAAGACCCGCTTCGGTAAAAACATTTTTGCTATCGGCGGTAACCCAGAGGCGGCGAAAGTGTCTGGCGTGAACGTCGCGCTGAACCTGCTGATTATCTATGCGTTGTCTGGTGTGTTCTATGCCTTCGGTGGTTTGCTGGAAGCAGGACGTATCGGCTCGGCGACCAACAACCTCGGTTTTATGTATGAGCTGGATGCGATTGCGGCGTGCGTGGTTGGCGGCGTCTCGTTTAGCGGTGGGGTAGGGACCGTCTTCGGCGTGGTGACCGGTGTGATTATCTTTACCGTCATCAACTACGGGCTGACTTACATCGGCGTTAACCCATACTGGCAGTACATTATTAAGGGCGGCATCATCATCTTCGCGGTGGCGCTGGACTCCCTGAAGTACGCGCGTAAGAAGTAACGATAA
>NZ_JAHLQZ010000369.1:0-1645 GCF_018919505.1 Citrobacter sp. S55_ASV_140 | reverse complement strand
ATAGATATTCTGGCTGCTGAACGCGTATGAACCACCCGCTTCCTGAGAACGGCTCGCGGCCAGAGACAGTTTACCGAAGCCCAGATCGATGTTTTCAATACCGGCGCCAGGACCTGAAATATCCCAGTAGTAGAAGTCGATCATGTGCACGTCATGACGTTGGTAGAAGCGCTTACCGGCCCAGATAGTAGAGCCTGGCAGCCATTCAATCAGGTTTTTACCCTGCACGTTGGCTTCACGGAAGGCTGGATCAGTTCCTTCCCAGTCATTCTGCTGTGCTACGGAGTAGGCGACGTTGGTGTCGAAGTAGAAGCTCTTATCGCCTTCTTTCCACACTTCCTGACCTAATTTGATTTCCGCATAGGTTTCACATTCGTTACCGAGACGGTATTTACTTTGTGCACCTGTTGCCTGGAAACATTGTTGTTCGCCGCCGCTACCCGTCCAACCGATACCGGAACGAGCATAACCATGGAAATCCACAGCCATTGCCTGAACAGACATAATGCCTGCTGCCACAGCAACCGCCAGAGGAAGTTTGCGCAGAGTAATCATCGTTCTATCTCCTGAGATCATTGCTTTTCTTTAAACGCTGCCACCTTCTGAAACTGCGAATGGTTTTGCGTTTCGTTTTTTTATGGGGACCTTAAACGCCCGGCTCCTGGTGCAACCGACGACATGCAGTGCCATCCTCACGGAACAGATGGCAACGCTCTGGCGGCAGGCCGATAGCGAATGTGGCACCCTCTTCTACCAACACCACGTCGTTCTGGCGGTAAACCAGGTTTTGACGGATGGCGGGGATCTGGATATGAATTTGTGTTTCGTGACCAAGTTGTTCGACCACCTGGACTTCACCTTCAAGGGTGACATCGGCGATTTCGCTGGGCAGCAGATGTTCCGGGCGGATACCTAAAGACATATTGGCACCCACCTGAACGCGGGCACTGTCGACGGGTAACCAGACTTGCTGGCGGTTTGGTAATTCAACCTGCACCTGATCAATTGCCGTTGCGGTAACTTTCACCGGCAGGAAGTTCATCTTTGGCGAACCGATAAAGCCCGCGACAAAGCGGTCGGCAGGATAGTGGTACAGCTCCAGGGGTTTACCGACCTGCGCCACACGACCGGCATCCAACACCACAATTTTGTCTGCCAGGGTCATCGCTTCGACCTGATCGTGGGTGACGTAAATCATCGTGCGGCCAAGACGTTTATGCAGGCGGGAGATTTCAATACGCATCTGGACGCGCAGCGCGGCATCAAGGTTCGACAACGGTTCGTCCAGCAGGAATACTCGCGGCTCGGCAACCAACGTACGGCCAATCGCCACACGCTGACGTTGTCCACCGGACAGCGCTTTCGGTTTACGGTCCAGCAGGTGCGCCAGTTGCAGAACCTCAGCTACCTGATTAACGCGCTGATTCATTACCTCTTTTTTCGCGCCGGCCAGTTTGAGGCCGAACGACATGTTTTCCGCGACGGATAAATGGGGGTATAACGCATAGGACTGGAAGACCATGCCCACACCGCGTTCGGCGGGTGGAATGTCGTTCATCCGGGTCTCCCCGATAAACAGGTCGCCGCTGGTGATGGTTTCAAGTCCGGCGATCATACGCAGCAAGGTCGACTTACCACAGCCTGA